>JBHLOD010000086.1:0-6103 GCA_048940825.1 Promethearchaeota archaeon
TTTCGGCGATGATTGCTCCTATTACAAGAATTGGTTCCGTCTTCACGTTCACAATCGCTGCTGGCGCGGTTCCACATCTAACAGATTCCAAAAGGATGGCTGAGGTCGTGCTAGAGCCCTTTCCAGTAGGAAACACAAAGACAGTCCCGGCAACGTTCTCGCCCTTTAGTTCATGATCTCTCTCGGTAATAGTTCCAGTCTTGGGGTCGAGTCCACCCCAGAAGCAGATGGGCTGAGTGGTCACCAATGCGGTGCCGCTTGCTACACCTGGCAGCAACGTGTTGCACCGGATTCGGGATGATTTCACTCTTCTTAACCTCCGTTGTCATGTGTGACACTCTCAATACACTTCACATTGTCTAGGAAACTGACTCGAAAATCGCCGAGCCCGGGTGCATAATGCGCCATTTTCGCAGAATCTGTCGCAATTGAGCTCAATTCCCAAGCCGAAGTTGGAAAAAGAAGAAAACAAGTGTCACAAATGACCTTGGCACCAGTTTCAGCAATCTTTTCCAGTATTCCGGTTTGTTCTGCCGCCTTCTTACCACACTTATTTGTGAATACCCAGAGCTGTTTGTCCTCTGAAACGCGCTTGTTCTTGAGTAGCTCTGCTGTTTCTGTGAGCTCCTCAAGCGAATAATGCGGGCAACCAAGAATCGCAATCTCGGGATCGACTCCATCTTGAGTTGTGAGGCTGTCTTTGGCCTCTCTGAGTTCATCTCTCCCGAATACTACCATTTCTGAGGGTTTCTCGCCCCCAAATGCTTCATCAAGACTCCTAGCCTCAGGTGTGATCTCAGTCATGTGAAACAGCCCAATTGAGCCAGAAGTTGACACCGCAGCAGAGAATGCCTTCAATTGGTCCTCGGAAACGGACCTTGACACACCGTGCAAGACAGGAACGCGGGAGTCTGCCACCCCTCCCACATAGTAACCCAGAGCGGCATAATCGGCGGATGTGAACTGGCGAGTGTCCAGACCTTCCAGCTTGAACAGAACACTTCCCTTTCGTTGATCGTCAAGATAGAGGCCAAATCTAGGCATCAAACCTGTAATGGCCGCACAAATATCGACAAAGTCAGCACACCTTATTGTTCTAGCACCTATTACTGAGTTGGCAAAGGCTATGGCGTTGGACTCACCCCACGCGATATTCTGACCGAATCTTACTGAGCTACCACACTGATAGGGGGTACATGTCCAAGTAGGGGTGGCTCCCATTGTTGAATGAGCTTGGGCAATTCTCAACTGTTTCTCCACACACTCTTCCGAAACGTCAAACTCTGCATGTTTCCCAAAATCAATGGACGAGATGCACAGCGTTGTTGGGACCTCATAGGCCGCGCCCATTTCCGCCATTTTCTCGACGAATTCCATTCCTGCATCCGAAATCCCATAGTAGCTGGAGGCATCGACGTGGACATCCTCGATTTGTATCATCCTGTCGGCGTTGTACATCTCTCCTAGTTTCACAAGAACCGACATTGCGAGCTGTATTGCTTCGCCGTGCTCTCCCTGAAATGACTGCTCTTCTTCAGTTGTAAGGAACATCCTGATCCTCCAGCGGACAATCCATTCACACTGATTATGATAAATGACTTGGATGGTTTTAGTCCTAAGTATAGTAATCGATGCGCAATTTCCAGTCGTTCTAGATTGTGGCCATGCAACTACCGAGAATGAAGATAACTGTGGTAGGAAGATACAGCCCGGAGGAGGTCTTCGGACATGAGATAGTTCATTCCTCGTCAGGCAAAGCGATACCGACCTGTCAGTTCTTCGAGGACGGGCAGGACCTCATTGACGAAAACAGCTTCAAGATGCCTGACGGCTTCTGTGGGTGGGCTTGGCGGGATTTGACCGTTCGCTTGACCAAGTTTGATCTAATTGATATGGATTGGCCGGGGCCGAATGTGACGTTTGTCGCATGCGGCGACGGTGTGAGGCCGGTCATCTTTCGGCTAGAGAAGCTTCATGATTGATTCTTCCTACGAAACACCTCCCAGAAGCCAATAGGCAAAGAGGCAGTCGCAGGCAGTTTCAGCCCGAAAGATGTTTCATGCAGTGCAGGGCGCTACCCACTTGGACTCTGACAAGCTTCTGAATTGGGATTACTGTGAAATCGGTTCCGCCTAGTATATTCCTCACACCTAACTCGACATAATCATCCAGTTCCCGTTTGACTGCCATCAGTTCGTTCTTCATACTCGGATTGAGAGCTGCCGCCTCGTCACATAGTCTTGCCACCATTGCGGGAATGAGAAATGCATAGTATCTTGTGGCAGTCTTTGTATCAAAGGCTTGAGCAACCGTGGCCTTACCCTCATACATAGGATTGGTCTTGGCGTGTTGAATCTGAGGTGCCATACGTTTCTCGTAGTTGTCAATTCCATCAGCCACTGAGGTGAAGATCTTGGAGCTGGAGTCGCAGTATCTCCTGATATGGTCAAATCTTTCCTTGGTGTATCTATACACCTCCATCCCAAACTCAATCTTGTCAAGAACCAGTGAGCGTCGGTCTTCGTCTGTGAGCGAGCTGTCCTCCAAGGCAGAATCGTAGAAGTAGGGCATCTCGCAGACCAAAGTGAATCCACGATTATCTGTGAGGGTCTTCAAGTAGTCCGCAGAAGACGTTCCCCAGTTTATCAGCTCCTGGGGGTTCTCGACATCATTTTCTTCGAAGAAGTCGTATCTATCTTGGACCCCAATCATCTCAAAGAATCCTGGAGAGAACACATTGATGTAAGGACTTTCTGGCTCACCTTGATGCAACGGCAGACCCTCACTCTTCACAAGCCCCCCAAGGTCTGGAAAGACCTCCCTGATTTCATGAGTCAGATAGAAGTAGACTCCGCAAAAGCCCGCATTGTGAAGGCTGTACATGAAATCTGGTTTGACTTCCTCTATGATGGACATCAGAGCCCGCGTTTCAGGAGGCGGATCGCTGAATGAGAGCCTCTTGTACTCTACAGGAAATGTCCATTCCATTTGTTCGCAAGAGGCAGGTCTGTAGAAGTTCTTTGCATATTTCACAGGGTCAAACTCACCCTTGAACCAGCCCTCATTGAGAACTACACCGTCTGGATCTATTGCCTTGACCAGGTGCCAAGTGAACCCAATCTCTCTAACGAAGTCCGGATTCTCCGCAAGATATTTGGAGAGGAACTCAACCGTCATGCTCCCGATTGGTTCGTTGGGATGTGGAAAGGCAAAGACGAGTGCATTACGTTCTCCTTTACCTATCTTCAAGCATGAGATTGGCCTCCCCTCTCTAGACTCTCCTATTCTCTTTAAGGAAACCTCAGAGAACTCATCTGCAAGCTCCTTGCTAGAGGCATCAAGCTCTTCTACAGTCATGAACTCCCTGTACTTTGGAACTGCATCCAGAATCTCATCGATACTCAATTGTCGCCTCTCCAGACAGCGGCCTTCTGTGTCGGGAGGTATCAACCATCCTTATATCTTCGGAGATTCAAGTCGATTGAGAAAGGCGACAATGGAAAGAGAAGGGGGTTCGAGCCTCAACTCCTGAAGGCAATATTCGAACAGAATCGGAACTCATTCGTCCTCTGTTTCATAGGTGGGGCAAACCAGCTGGAGGCATCGACGTGAACAATCTCAATCCGTATCATTCTGTCGGCGTCATGTATCTCTCCTATCTTCACGAGAACCGACACTGCGAGCTGTATTGCTTTGCCATTCTCTCCCTGAAGTGACTGCTCCTCTTTAGTTGTAAGGAACATTCTGGTCCTCCAGCGGCCACCCCGTTCACACTGACTACGATAAGTCGCTTGGATGGCTCTAATCCTAAGTCTAATAATAGGTGTACAACTCTCGCTCCGGCTGGATGATGACCATGCAACTACCGAGAATGAAGATAACTGTGGTACGGAGATTCAGCCCGAAAGAAGTCTTCGGACATGAAATAATCCAGTCTTCATCAGGCAAAGCGATACCAACCTGCCAATTCTTCGAAGACGGGCAGGAGTTCATTGCCGAACACAGTTTCAAGATGCCCGACGGCTTCTGTGGATGGGCCTGGAGGGACTTGACCGTTCGACTAACCAAGTTTGACCTAATTGATATGGACTGGCCTGGGCCGAATGTAACGTATGTGGCATGCGGAGATGGCGTTAGGCCAGTAATCTTCCGATTAGAGAAGCTTGATGATTGAAACCCGTCACCAAGCCATCTTACTGAAGTTAATCAGATGTACAGACAGCGACCAACAACGGCCGCTGTCTGCTTCAGTCTTTGTAATCGTAGCAGTATCTGGTTTCGAAAGATTAGTTGTGGAGAGTTCTTGACTCTATTCCTCTAGGACCGTTAGTAGGCCCGAGAATTCACCAGCATCCATCCTATCACTGGGAGAGTCGGGATCTTTGCTTGTCCAGAGGATGCGTAATTCATATACACCCGGGTCGAATGTATAAGGTTCAAAGTAGGCATACCACCGAAATAGGGGCCCTACAGCATACTCATGATTATCGGGAGGCCACCACCAGATGTCATCTAGATTACCATGTCCAATTGAAACTCGACTTAGCTTGACCTCCTCTCCACCAATCCACATGTCAATGTCTATTGGTTGTGGAAACATCTCCTTATCATTCCAGTCAGGTGACACATAGTAGAACCAACCAGCCATTACATAGCTTGCCTCTGACTCATAGATGACGTTTTCGTCCCACCCCATGTATATGGGGGTCGCATCGTCGTACCCACCCAATGGCGGTGGTTTTACAGCCTCAACTGCCGTAACAAGACCAAGCCCCAGTATTGCCATCCCAACTATGGCTACCACTAGGGTTCTCTGTATTCTGTTCATTTACTTCCCTCCTTTCTTACGAAAGATGACTTCTCATTGCGAAATGAAAAGTCGTGATAGTAAGTATTCGAAGTTTAAAAATATAGCCAATGAAAAGAACAAGCCCGCCAAACTCAGTGAATGGACAAGTTTGATTTAATTGATATGGACTGGCCTGGGCCGAATGTAACGTATGTGGCATGTGGCGATGGCGTTAGGCCAGTAATCTTCCGATTAGAGAAGCTTGATGATTGAAACCCGTCACCAAGCCATCTTACTGAAGTTAATCAGATGTACAGACAGCGACCAACAACGGCCGCTGTCTGTTTCAGTCTTTGTGATTCTTGCAGTATCTACTTCAAATAGGGATTAGTCATGGTGAGTTTCTGAAAGAAGTCTATCCATCTAGAACCGTTAGCATCCCAAACCAGTTGAGATCCATACCATAGGTTGGTGATGTGGGGTCAGTATCCCAACAAAACATCCTCTCCTTAGGATTGTCGGGATTCTTGCATGTAAACTGGATGTTTGTTTCATATTCGCCTACATCGAAGTAGCCAGGCTCAAAGTAGGCATACCAACGATGTATAGGCCCCACAAAATGCGGGTCGATGGATTTTGCATTTCCAAACGCATGTCGACTTAGTTTGATTTCACACCAATCTCCACCTGAACTCCTAATAAACAATTGAACTGTTATTGGTGGTGGAAAGAGCTCCCTTTCATCAACTGGCTCCGCTTCATCGACATAATAGGCCCAACCAGATAAGACCCAACTCGCGTCTGACTCATAGATGACGTTCCCATCCCACCCTGGCCATATGCGCACTGCGTCTGGATATCCTGGATATCCAAGATACTCAGGTGGCATAAACGGTGGTTTTACAGCCTCAACAGCCGTAATAAGACCAAACCCTAGTATCGCCATGCCAATTATGGCTGCGACTAAGGCTCTCCGTGTTCTATTCATTTACTTCCCTCCTTTCTTACGAAAGATTACCTTTCATCGCAAAATGAAAGGTCGTAATACGAGAAACTTGAGGTTTAAAAATGTAACCAAACAAAAGAGCAATCCCGCGAAACGCAGTGAATGGCTGAGTCTGATCTAATCGATATGGCCTGAGCTGGGCCGAATGTAACGTATGTGGAATGCGGCGACGGCGTGAGGCCAGTAATCTTCCGATTAGAGAAGCTTGATGATTGAACCGCATCATCAAGCAAAACCACAGAAGGCAAGCATGTATTGATGTACAGACAGCGACCGGTCCTAGCCGCTGTCTGCTTCCGTCTTTGTGA
>JBHLOD010000087.1:0-5994 GCA_048940825.1 Promethearchaeota archaeon
CGGGTATAGGAGCAAGGCCGAGGAGCTGACATGGCGAGGTCCTGTATATGGGGGAGAATTCAACTTCTGATTTTGATGATAGGGGCGGCAGTATTGTGGAGGAAAGCCCCCCGAGAGATTCCGCAACAAGTGAAAGGCCTGCGGGAGAATCGCGGGAAACCAAGAGCATCCGGGAATCTCTGCGTGCAATACTCTCATGGCGAAACTATACCGTCTATTTGCTTACGGCATGGGTCTACAATGGTTTCGCAATAATCTACGAGTTTTTCAATCTCTATCTGAGAGCTCTGGAATGGGACTATGTTTTGATTGGGACTGTAGTGACCATTATAGTAGCCTTGAGTGCAGCCTCTCGACTAGTAGGAGGATACGTGGGAGATGTCGTGGACAGAAAGAGGCTGTCAGCATTGGCCATGCTAATGCTAGCAATGTATCATCTGATAATGGGTGTGACTACAGACTTCATCTTCATCTTCGGAGCGCTGGTAATCTATGCAACCATGGACCTAGCAAAGGGAGGATCAACAGCATACATCATGGAGAACATTCCAAAGGAGCACAGTGGTTTAGCACTCTCTCTCTTTCAGACCGGGAGGTCGTGGGGCATTCTGACTCTGGCGGTATTTGGACTGATGTTGCCGATTCTCGAGTTTGCGGCGAGCATGCGGCTGATTTACCTCGTTTCTGGAGTCTTCCTGTTGATCTGCGCCATCGCCAGAGCAGTTCTCCTTAGCCCGAGCCCCCAGAAGGGCAGAGCAAAAGACAGACCCCTGTGGCGTGACTTCGTGGCTGAGAATAGACAAGCCGTGAAACTCATAATCTCTTACATGCCTGCAGTGATGGCAATTGTTGTTCTAGACGCAATCAGCGACTCACTCTGGAGGTATGGTGCCCTAATCTACGCGAACGAGGAGCTGGATTTCACTATTCCCAGCATTACAATAATGGTACTGATTCCCTTGATCATATCTCTTCCACTCCTTATCAAGGTGGGCCGCTTCTCAGATGTAAAGGGGATGAAGAAGACAACACTTCTGGTCTACTCCGTCATGCCCATCTGTGCAGGACTTCTCTTGGTAGCGCAGCAAGTTGAATACTGGGTTCCAGTGTCAGTAGTCTACGCGGCCGACTCGATATTAGATGGACTCGGACTCGTATTCACCACACCATTCTTGGCAATCGTCATCAAGGCAATCAACGATAGCCTCTGGGCTCTGGTCCTGATGACTCTGATTCAGAAAAGCATGCCTCGTAGAGACACAGCCAAAGTGTTAGGGATATTCTGGACTGTTGTATATATCGTGACATCACCTGGGTACTTTGCAGGAGGACTAATCTTCCAATTCATGGGACCAGCAAACATGTTCATCATAGTCATGATTGCCAACCTGCTGATACTTGGGGGGATAGCAAAGTATGGCTTCAAGGCGAAAGACCCAGAAACTCTAACTGATAGAATAAGCGTGCTAGAGTCTAGAATTGACCAGCTCAAACGTGAAATCGAAGATTTCAGGTCCAGGAGAAAGCTCTGATTGGATTCTGCAGATGATGACTATCGAAAAAGCATTCTGAGAGGGGTATCCTTATACACAGGGCAAGTCGATTCCCAACATCAAAGCCGCTTGCTGGACGTACTGCAAGAGTGCAAGGAGAATTGGCTATGACAGAGAAGGATAGAGTCCAAACGGTAGTCCAAATCCTCGAAGTGACCTACCCTGATGCTCCCGCGACCTACCTCAATCACAGAAATGCATTCGAGATGCTCATCGCAACTATTCTGTCAGCGCATACCGCAGATGCCTGTGTGAACACAATCACTCCAAAGCTCTTCAAGGTGTACCCCAATCCCGAGTCAATGATGAAGGCGGACATCAATGATTTGATAGAACTAATTCGTCCCTGTGGGACCTACAACCGGAAAGCGGCCTACATACGTGATACTGCAGCTATTATTGTAGAACGATTCTCTGGAAAAGTTCCACGGACTCTCGATGAACTTATCGAGTTGAGTGGAGTCAGCAGGAAGACTGCAAACGTTGTCCTATCTGTTGTATTTGGAATCAATGAGGGTGTGGTCGTGGACACTCACGTCATGCGAGTGACACAGAAACTTGGGCTAACGGAAGAGAAGAAGAATCGCACCAAGACTGAGAGGGATTTGATGGAACTACTTCCCCAAGAACAGTGGTATGATTACGCACGCCTGATCGGAGCGCATGGGCGACGTACCTGCATTGCACGCCGTCCAAAGTGTCCTGACTGTACAATCAATCATATCTGCCCATCAGCTGAACTGTAGCTGTGCCTTATGTAGCGAAGAGTCTAAAAAGCGGCCAGATGGATTCCAGTGAATATCAACTGACCGAACAGGTGAGATCCCAGTGTTGCACATCAAGTTCATTCGAGAAAACGTGGAATTGATACGGGAGAACCTTCGCAAGCGAAGAGATGACGCCAAGTTGGAGGCGTTTGAAAGGCTCCTCTCACTGGACTCGAAGGTTCGGAGCCTAAAGCGGGAGATTCAGGAGCTCAGAACGCAGAGAAACAGGATATCCAGAGAGATAGGCAAGCTGAAGAAGGCTGGAGAGGATGACAGGGCCCTTACCAAGGAAGCTAGTCGGGTGAATCAGGAGATCAAGAAGGCCGAAGAAGAGTCAGGCAGACTTGATGAAGAAGTCAGATTGATTCAGATGAGTGTCCCGAACATTCTCCACGAGAGTGTGCCATATGGAGAGAGTGACGAAGACAACGAGGTTGTCAGAGAATGGGGGGGCAAGCCCGAATTCGAGTTTGGTATACAGAGCCATGTTGACCTCTTGGACTTCCTAGGCATAGCTGATATTCCTCGAGCGGCAAGAATTGCAGGTTCCAGGTTCTATTACCTGAAGAACGAGTTGGTTCTACTCGACCTAGCCATGCAGCGGATGGCTCTGGATATGTTGTTGAAGAAGGGCTACACACCCGTCTACCCTCCTTTCATGATGAGAAGAACACCCTATGAAGGAGTTGTAGATCTTGCCGATTTTCAGGATGTGATGTACAAGGTCGAGGAGGAGGACTTGTACTTGATTGCAACGTCTGAACACCCTCTAGCGGCCATGCATATGGGAGAGGTCTTTGAGCCAGGCGACCTGCCCATAAGGCTTGCAGGCGTAAGCGCTTGCTTCAGAAAAGAGGCAGGATCCCATGGCAAGGACACCAAGGGCATATTCAGGGTCCACCAGTTCAATAAGGTGGAGCAGTTCGTCTTCAGCCACCCTGAAGAATCATGGACCATTTTCGAGGAACTAATCCGGAATGAGGAGGAATTCGTGCAGGCTCTCAAGCTGCCCTATCGCGTTGTCAACGTGTGCACTGGTGACATGGGGACCGTGGCGGCCAAGAGGTATGACCTAGAGTTCTGGATGCCCGGACAGGGCAAGTATCGCGAGGGTGGTTCCTGCAGTAACTGCACTGCCTATCAGGCAACTCGTCTCAATATCAAGTATCGAATTAAGAAAGGAGGCACTGAGAAGGATTACCTCCACACACTAAACAGCACAATGATGGCAAATCCGCGCAACTTTGTGGCAATACTTGAGAATTATCAGAGAGAGGACGGGAGCGTTTCCATCCCGAAGGCCTTGCATAGATACCTACCTTCAGACATGAAGGAGATTCTACCACGGGCGGCCTAACCCTCGTGCTCAACCTACTTCTTAGAGAAGACCCCTATGGTTGCAGCGGTGTCTATACTGTGCTTCTCGCACAGCTTCTTGAAGGTCGCCTTCTTAGCACCCTCAAGAGATGGGACGCCAAGAGCATACAGCTCGAAGAAGTACCTGTGAGTTCCCGAACGTGGCGCCGGGCCACACCATGATGCCTTCCCAAAGTCGTTCTCTACCTCAATGCCTGGAACAGGTGCACCTGACGAAATCTCGCGCACTTCAGAGGGGATCCCGTGGACCAACCAGTGAAGCCAACCCTTCTTCCGAGCATCTGGATCATTGCAGATTAGTGCGAAGCTTCGAGTACCAGCCGGGACGCCATCCCAGGCAAGATGAGGGCTTGTGTTCTCATTCTCGAGGGAACACTGGTCAGGAATTGATTGCCCTTCCGTGAAGTCGTTACTCCATAGGCGCAATTCCGTTTCACCTCTAATGTAAGTCGATAGAAGCTTGAAGCTTTAGCACTTCTGTCTTGCGCCTCTATTCGTAGTCACAATCATCACGCTTAATACGACGGTGGACATCACCCAGCTCGGGGATAGCCAATGACTGCTGTTCAAGACTCTTTCGAGAAACTAATATCAATTGCCATTCAGAAGGAAGAAGAGGCATACGATTTCTACATGCTAGCAGCCAAAAATGCAGAGCTGCCCTCATCGCAACAGTTGCTTAGGGAATTGGCGAAGCAGGAAGCCGGGCACAAGGAGAAGCTTCAGAAAGCTCTGGGCGAGGGTGTCTGTGAAACGTTCACTTGTGATACGATTGAGGAGTTCGAGGGACACGATCTCTCCAGGTATCTAATCGATATACCACTTGAACCTGGGTCATCCTCTCAGGACATTCTCATTGTGGCAATAAAACGGGAGGAAGGGGCTCGTGATTTCTATAGGACCCTCTCAGAACTCACGAGAAACACTGCTCACAGGACCGTCTTCGAATCTCTAGCCAAAGAAGAGCAGAACCACAAGGACCGTCTTGAGAGCATATACGACGATCAAATCCAACCTTGGATGTAATCAAGAGGGGGCCATTCTCCCTCTTCTTTCGTATTCAGTTCAAGCCTGTTCCTTATGTAGCTTCTTTGCCGCGATGAAGGTAAGACCGTTCTCAGTCAGGGCACGGGCAGTTCTGTTGACAGCATCATGCTTGTCAAGGTAGTTCCTCAGTAGCAGAGGCATTTCGCCAGCCTCGATTATCTCAGCCTTCTCTCTGAAGTAGTCAAGGATGTCGCTCGGATGCTCACGCTCCCTATCTATGTCTGGAGGAGCACCTTCGTGTTTGGCACTGATGTTCTTGACGTGGTGAGCGAGCTCGACTAGTTCATCAAGGCGGTCATAGGGCTGCCGTACAATGCTCTTGTAGGTTTCAGTGATGTGGTGCTCGATACGAACCACGTCCTCGAACCCGAAGTTCTCTCTGACATAGGCACCCAACTCGATGGTTTCGTTGTTCACACTGTTGGAGAGGTTGAAACCAATCAAAGGGGATGTTCCATCATCTCTGCTGAACAGCTTCGCAGTCATCAAAGTCCAGAGACATGCAAAAGGATTGTCGTTGCCCATGAAGACGCTGATCTTGAACTCCATGTCGAGGCCAAGTTTGTGCATCATATAGCCTGCCAAGACGCTGCCAGGGTTGATGTTCAAGACTTGCTTGACTCCATATTCGGTGAAGTAGTGTAAATACTCATCAGCCCATTTCAACACAAAATCGTTGGGCATCCCCACGCCTCCGAAATATCCTGTAATCGTATCGGGGCCACCTAGGTGAACATTGGCAGGCGCCCCATCAGGTCCTGGGAATGTGCCCTTCGTGTCTAGAGTTTCGACATACGAAGCGTCGACGATTTGCATCGCCGCGGCAAAAGCGATGACGTCGTTGTCACCGCTCTGCTCATTCATGTTTCTTACCCTAATGAAACGTCCTGGCATCAAATCTTGGTTCTTGATAGAATGCCTCGCTTCCTCAATGACCCATGGGAAATACTGACATGCACTAATCTCTAACGTGACTGCGAAGCTCTCATCCCAAGTCATTGAGTCGGCCGTTTCGCCGAGGACCTTGCGACGGTAGTCTGAAACACTGATGAATGAATCGCTGTCGCGTTGTTCTTGAAGCCACTGGAGATCGTCGACATATGGGGATTTCTTTTTCTCGAGTTTCTCCAGCAGGCTATCGAGTCTTCGAGCATCCTTCGCCTTCTTGTTTATCTCTTCGATGCCGCCATACTTCTCGATTACGTCAATCAAGCCTGTGATTAGTGGGTTCCTCTCATCCAAAAGGAACT
>JBHLOD010000088.1:0-5981 GCA_048940825.1 Promethearchaeota archaeon
CAGTAGGCAGTAGCGGGAGATACCACCCTCTCGCCGATTTCGATGTCTTGGACCTCGGAACCAATCTCGACAACGGTGCCCGAGTATTCATGGCCAAGTATCACCGGAGGAGTGTAGAAAGATCGGTCATGTCTGATGTGGATATCACTCCCGCATATGCCTGCCGCAGCAACCTCCACCAAGACTTCATTCGTACTAGGGCGAGGTGCATCCACCTCTCTAATCTCCAAGTTACCTGCGCCTTGGGCTGTCTTCATGAGACCTCTCATATTCCAGACCTGTGGCGCGTCTACCCTGCAGGACTATAGAATCTTGTGGCTTGACATTACTCTACATGCAAGAGGTGAATCATGGCGTTTCGTTGTCGCACCTCTCGAGTGCAGTAAAGAAACCAGAGGTTTCATCACCCTCATCCACCGAATGAACTCTGAAGGTCGTGCCATGCTCATTACGCATCCGGTTAGCGACATGTGCGCCAATGAACTTCTTCCGCACCCCTGAGAGCCTTCCTTTCCACAAGAAGATGCTCCTAGTTGCTTCGTCGACAATGCAGTAGACACTGTGAGTTTCTAGTTTATCCCGAGATAGATTAACCTCGACTAGTGTGCCGTCTTCCTGCATCTCGAATCCATCGGCCATACAGGTTCGCCGCTCCATCTTTTCATATATCAGTTTGATACATTAAATAATCTCAGACACTTTCGAAGTTAGCCTTGACTGTCCCACCGCAGTAGTTGCAGCGGGCCTCCAGTGGACCTGTCCAATCAATGTCTTCATGTGTAAGAGATGCGGCACATGATGGACATTTCTCTGGAAGTCGCACTGTCTTGATTTCAGTGCCATCACTTCTGGTCTGTCCGCGGTACCGATCGGGAATCACGAAGGAGGGGGGCTCCACTCTGAAGCCTCTTGTCACCTGAGAGCTTGCTCTACAGGCGCTTCTCATGGCGAAGACCATGGCGGCACAGAAGATGATGGGTATAAGGAAGAATAACACGGAAAACCAACCGAATACTTCCCAAAATATCCCGAACAAGTTGTCGAAAATTCCGAACTGCAAACGATTTCTCCTCATGGGACATTCGTGTTTGATAACGTCCGGAGACTAGGGCTTATTATCTTTTGTCGAACGTTCAGAGCCAATTCACCTGACGAACCAGACGCTAGCCTGCTCCCTCCTCCTCTGCTTCTAATGTCAATGCGGTGGAGATGAATCTGAAAGCGAATGCCAACATACCCAGGCCGAATACTATGCCCGCTACCGTTGGGAAGATACCATCAAAACGAGTGAGTCCTAGATAGACAAGTAGTAGTCCTGCACCTCCCCCAGCGCCAAGATGAATAAGACCGCCGAACATAGTCATGGCTCTAAACGCCAGCTTGCGTGGAAACTTCAACGATATGACTCTTCCAGATGCTCCATCTACTATTGCGTCGTACTTGCGAATGGAGAAATCGTACTTGATATGCCAGACTGGAACGTGCACCAAGAAAACAGCAGGAATGTTGAGTTCCGCATTCAGGCTTCGGATGCTGTCAACCTCCTTCATTGCTTCTTCACGCAACATGGAGTTCATTCTGCGCTTGGCAGATTCGATAGCCGCATCTCTCTCCACCTGTGTTGGAAGGAGACTCCCAGCAGTTTCCGCGACAAGGTCCTTGTCAAAGAACTCCTTTCGCTTCACCGGGACTTGATAGTTGGCAAGTGGTTTGGGCATGTTTGTGTAAGCAGGAACAAAGACATCTTTCTCGAGATCAATGTGTCCATCTTCATGAACATCCTTCCACTTCACTCGGCTAAACCGTCCCTTCCCCTCAAAATCGGGTTTCGACTGAGTCCCCATGTAGTCGGCTTTCGCTTCTACCTCCACGACCCAGAAGGGGTAGTATGCTAGTTTGCTCTCCACAATCTTTGCCTTTTGCTCCAAATCCTTTGGAGCACCAAGCTGTTTCGAAGCCCAACTCAACATCTTAGTCCATGAATCGTCTAGACTGTACTGCAGACGCATCACATAGCTTTCTTTCAGAATCTCACCTGTCGTGACTTGTACCGTTGTGCTGCAGTATGGACAAACGACTGTATTGCTGTGCTGCGGCACGTCGATGGGACCGTCGCAGTTGGGGCAGCTGATGCTACTCATCTGACCTTCTCCTCCAGCCCCTTTATTGATCCGGTGAACGAGAAAGGCTTCTGACGTTCCTTGGCATCTGCTGTCAATTCTATCTCATACCCGAGTGCCTTGCCAACATACATGTAAGCCGCGACAAACAGAATGCCTCCAATGGCAATCATGGCAATCGGAATCAAAGCGGCATCACCGTCAGACGAACCTCCAGAAAAGATTGCATAAGTTATGTAGGGAGTGCCTTGGAAGAGCAGGGCCGAGCCAATCAGCATGAAGAAGCTAAGAAGCCAGTTCTTAACGCGATATCTCTTGGTCACAGGAAGTTCTCCAAGTACCACCTTGCCAGTTGCTCCTGAAACGGCAACACGAAAGGTACCTCCCCGATGCTCGTATCGGACCAGCCAGTAAGGCGCATGAACATAGTTACAGGCATCTGCTGTCATATCGAGTCTGTAGTCCAGAAGCTTCGTCACCTTTTGATTCAAGTCAGTGCGATCCCGTTGCGCCTTCTGATGTCGTGCCCTGACGGGGGCATCATTCTCACCAATCTCAGAGTTCAGGACAGTGGCTTGGGCAGTGTGTTTGATGTCAAACGGTTGCGCTCCAGAATCATCGAGGGATTCTATTAGTTCCTTGATGCCAAATGTGGCAGCATGCCGCCTTGCCAGAACCCACTCTGTAGTCTGTTGCGATTCTCTAACCTCGACCTTCTCCCAGCGTTTGTTATTGCCGCTTCCCTTCTGGTTTGCTCCAAAGTGATATGTATCACACTGTGCATTTACTCTGAACGTCGGAATCCATTGCAGTGATGGCGTCCCAATCTCAATCTCCCTCGTGAATCTGGTTCCAACAGATTTGGAAGCCGCGAAATGAAGCCAATCAGCAACCACCTTCTTCACTTCATCCTGTGTGAGTTTGTTGGAGAGAAGGAGGTGTTCCTTCATCTCACTCCCACCGACAGTGAAAGTGTAGCCGCAATAGGGGCATGTAGATATCACATCGTCTGCGCCAAGAGGATAGGGGGCATTACACATTTCACAGCGATATTGCACAAGTCCGGTAGATTCCTCGTCAGTCGCCATGGTCTTTCAATCCAAACAATCACCCTGAATCTCAAAGTCACTAGAACTGCAGTCCCAAGTCTTGCTCACCACGCAGAAACCAGAAATCTGCTAGACTTGGGCTCAGAAGGTGAGTTTCCTGATTCATCCGACTCTTCGTAACCTATAAAAGATTGCCATGAACAGCCGTCGGCAGCACCTCGTGGAGGAAAAATGAAACAATGAAGATCCCTGCAAGCATCCTAAAGAGACTATACGTGAAGAACAGCCTGACCAATCTAGATGACGGCTTCAGCTTCAAGATAAAGAACTCGCTTTCTAATGGCACGGCGACCAGCATGTCACCTGTAACAGTAGACGGCACCGAGTATGCACTCGACGCGATTGTGATCAAGTCTCAGGATGGAGAGGTCAATGCGAGTGATGTCACAGAGTCCAACACCTTCCTAATAAAAGTCGGAGTAGAGGTCGAAATCCACGTGAAAGCGGATCCTCTGCCGGACGGGCCACACACGATTGGCATTGGTCTCCAGACGAAAGAGATTGGTGGAATCGCTTTCGAAGTTGACGACGAAATCTGAGAACTCTAATCAGAAGGAATCATCCTTCTGCATCTCACATCTTTATAGGCATCCTTCTCAGGATACTATGATTAAACAGCCGGCGTGCTGCTCAGAAGATGAGGAGCAGCATCAGGATTGAAAGAATGAGATGTCGCGCTCCATGGGTATCCGCCCACAATAGTTTTCTGCATTGTATCATCTCACCCTACGGTGGTTGATGCATTGTACGTGAAGATTAGGAGCGATGGAGCAGTTGGCATTGGGCGTGCCAGTACAGGAGATGCCGAGATTACTCTCGGCTACGGCGAGGCCCACATGATTGCTGCGGCGCTGGAGAAGCTTGCCCAGACCGCCCGCAGCTACAAACAAGTCTACCACAAGACAACGGACGTGGGCGCAGGCAACAAGATTGAGTTTGAACGAGCTGAAGATGGGACAATTTCAATCGCGGGAGATAGGCAGCAATATTATTGCTCAGAGTCTGAAATCAAGGAGCTTGCAGAGAAGTTGAAACAACTCCCCCCGGTTGAGGTTGCACCCGCATCTGACTTCGCCAAGAAGATCGCGCCTAGCCAGGGATACAGTATTGAGGTCACGAATGGAGGGCAGGCAATCCGACTCAAGCTTGCTGAGGCGGCATTAGTGAAGACAGCCGTTCAGAGCAGCCTTGACAGCAGATACTTCGACGAGGAAATGATGATTGGGGATAGGTCACTCAGAGTAAGAAGAAGCAGTGATCTCAAGTGGCAGCTCTCAGACAAGTCAACTACTGTGAAGTTCACGGCCTATGAGGTAGAAGCTCTCATAGCGGGTTTGCACAACGGTATTCTCGATGTTGTTATGGATGTGGTGAAGTCATTGGGCAGTGATGACCTTGCAGACATCCGTGTGAAGAGCCAGGTACAGCGTATTGAACAGGATTCAACCAAGCTGCTGAAGGAACACAAGAAAGGAAAGAGCATAGTAAGAAACCTTACGAAGAATACTCAGAGGATAATGGGACCAGGAGAAGATGCGGACGCAAGAACGCAGCGATTCATAGAAATGTGCAGATTCATTCATGGCAAGACAGATCCGCCAATCCATGGCCCTCTATTGGATTTGCTTTCAGACACCTTCACAGGAGCCAAGAGATAAGCCTAGAGACTTGCTTCAGGTTCTAGTACCGCTGTAGACCACGGGTATCGCTCGAGAACTCTCTGCATTAGGCTGCGTACCTTTCGCTCTTCTGAGGTTCCTTCATAAGCCAGAAGAACGACGAGACCTCCTCGAGTGCGCTTCATCTTCTGATACATGGTCTTGGTTGTGTTTATTGTGTCACAGACAACCATGGCATCAGCCTGAGGGATGTCGAGGTCACGCTCACCGACAGGAGACATCACCAAGACACGTGCCTCTTCGTTCTTTCTAAACTCTCTCAAGACCTCCCCCTTATCCCGAGTCTGTCCTGTGATAGCCAACACTTGAAGGCCGGCCTTGGTGATCACGTCCGAGATGATCTTGACCATCTCGAGATATGAAGTTAGGACCAAGGTCTTGTTGTGCCTCAATGCTACCTCTAGTACTCGTGTTATCTTCGAAGGGATCGAAGGCAGCGATCTGCGCAACTGACCGATGTCAAAATAGTGTTTCAGGTAGTCAGTTCGAAACATCTTCAAGAACTGCTTCCGAGGCATGGCATAGACATACTTCCTCAGCATGAGCAGACCAGAGTAGCGTCCCTTGAGTTCCTCGTCAATGGGAAGCCTCTCTAGGAGCAGATGCACTCGTCGCGCATCGCCCTCGACTAGATCCAGATTATCGTCCTCAGCCAATTGTGTCATGATTTCTGAACGAGTGTTTCGCACCAACTCGTCCAAGACTAGAGACGTTGACCTTAGTCTGACATCGCTCACGGTCACTATTTTCAGGAAAGTGGGCTCAAAATACTCCTCAACATCCGTGCCATACAGGTCCTCCATTGATATGATCTCTGCGTTGGGTATGTGCTCTTTCAGTGTGTTCAATTCCTCACGAATCTCAAGCTGCTCTTTTGTGAAGACGGCATGGTCATCTCGAAGTGTACCACTCATCCCTATCAGCCACTTGTCGGCAAAGAGGCTGAGGATTGTCGACCAAGGGAACACAAGTGAGGTCTGTGTACCGCTTCGACGGACTAGTGTGTCGACTTCGTTTATGAGAACGGCATCATACGGCTCAAACAGGCTCACGTCCTTCTGCGCCAGACTGGC
>JBHLOD010000089.1:0-5981 GCA_048940825.1 Promethearchaeota archaeon
TTCAGTCTCGGAGAGGGCTGGACTCCACTTATCGGCACGCGAAGACTTGGAAAGCATTTGGGCCTCCGACTCCTCACCATCAAAGATGAATCCCAGAATCCTACGGGGTCTTTCAAAGACCGCGGACTGTGCACATCTATATCAAAGCACTCTGAGCTGGGTTCGACCTCCTTCGCCATGCCATCTGCAGGAAATGCGGCCGTTTCCGCGAGTGCATATGCTGCTGCAGCTGGAGCAGAATGTCACATCTTCATGCCTTCAGATACGCCAGAGCCATTCTTCCAGGACTGCGAGGCCTACGGTGCCAAGACTGTTCGATCAGAAGGAACCATTCTGGATAGTGCCGCCGCCATGGCCAAGAGAAAGGCAGATTGGACAGATCTTTCAACCACCAAGGAGCCCTATAGAGTTGAGGGGAAGAAGACATTGGCATTTGAGATAGCGGAGCAGCTCGGATGGAGAGTACCGAACGCTATCATATGTCCGACGGGTGGCGGCACCGCCTTGATTGGAATCTGGAAGGGACTTCACGAGCTGGAGGCTCTAGGTCTTATTGATACACATCGGCCAAGATTATACGCAGCACAGAGTGCAGGATGTGCTCCTGTGGTGAGAGCAATTGAACGCAACACAGAGAATATTGAACCATGGCCTGATAGTCAGACCAAGGCTATTGGACTGAATGTGCCTTGTCCATTTGCAGGAAGGTTGATACTTGCGGCTATCCGGGGTTCTGGCGGAAGTGCGGTGGCTGTTGCCGAGCAGGAAATAGAGCCATGCAGAAGAATAGCGGCCAGAATGGAGGGCTTGAACCTTTGCCCTGAGGCAGCAGTCGGGTTGGCCGGACTTAGGAATCTTGTCGAGATGGGCGAAATTGACTACGATGAGGAAGTCGTCCTAATCAATACAGGGTCTGGAGCAAGGTATTACTACAACTCAAAAGCTGAGTCCACTGGCTAGAATCTTAGGTTGCATTTCCATAGCGCAGATGGTAAACTATTAGGGCGTACAACTATGAAGTCCACTCACACTGGACGACTGCGGATGTGCCCTCGTCCGGAGGAAACCAATTGACCCATGAAAGAAACAATCAGCGCACCTACGAAACCGATGAAGGATATCGCACAATCAGGGATTCACTTGGCACCCGAAGAATAGAAGGCATCTTTGCGATATTGATTATTGGAGCATTCTTCATCCTTGAAATCTCTCATTTCGACCCAGCTATGGTCGTGATCTTGGGGCTTATAGGAGGAGGCTGGCTCGCATTCCGCCCTTCAGAATGGGCAGTGGAAGGTATTGAAAGTGTAGCAGGGCATCGGGGGTATACAGCCTACATCGCTGGGATGTTGTCAAGTCTTGCTAGCAACATGCCTGAGGCTGTAGTGAGCGGGCTTACTGCGTTCAATGGATTCACTCAGAATAGGCCCGAGCTACTAACCATTGCTATTCTGTCAGTCTTAATCGCGGCAGGTTTTAACATGCTTCTACTCGGGATGACCATCATCATCTCGACTCGCAAGAAGGATGACATGGCCGTCCCCGAAGAAGCAATCAAGAAAGACTCAGTACTCATTCGCTGGACAATCGTTGCTCTTGTTAGCATGTTCGCACTGGGGATTGTCGATGTCACTTTCAATCCGGAGATTGAGAACCCCGTCTTTCCTTCAGGAGCATCCCTCATACTCTTCCTTTCGTATATACTCTATGCTTTCGACCTCATGAGGGGAGAAGAGGTTGCGAACACAGAAAGGACAACGCCTCACCACTCTAGGAGAGATGCGACCATCCTCAGTCTAGTCGGGTTTGTGGGCATCTTCTTCGCTGGCCACATGCTAACGACATCAGTCCAGATCCTGCTAGTGGAGTTTGATGCTTCGATCCGGACGGTCGCTAATCCAGTCACAGTCGCGGCACTCATCTTGGGTGCAGCTGGTGCCTTGCCAGAGCACGGAATCGCACTGGTCGCGGCAATGAGAGGTAAAATCGGAATCGCAGTTGGTAATCTCATGGGAGGTATGCTCCAGATTCTCCTGCTGGTGATGGGAGGCATAGGGTTCATTGTACCCATTCCCATGAACAGGTACGTATTGTTTCAGATAGTTGTCATTGCAGGCAGCCTGTGGTTCCTCAAACGGGCCATAACTGACGACCACAAGCTTGACACGTTTGAGGGATTAATGATTCTCGTCCTTCAGTTCTATGTGTTTACGTTGCTGATCTGGGGAACGCCTATAGGATGAGGCTGAGAATCAAAGTGAGGTTGTTGTCATAAATCGTCGCCATCGCAGCCTCGGCCACTTCGTCATCCTCTGGCCTGAACGCAATTGACAGACCCACTGTGTCAAAAACACTCAGATCATTGCGCCCGTCGCCAACAAAGGCAGTCTCCACGAGAGACACATTGAAGTGGTTGCAGATGCGACGTATCTCTTGAACCTTCTCCCCCCAGGCAACCCTAGTTTCAACCTCACCAGTCAGCTTGCCGTCTGAGTGTAGAAGTCTGTTTGTAAGAACATACTCGACACCGATGCGCCTAGCAACCTCCTCCGCAAGGATATCAAGTCCGCCGGACAGAATGGCGACCTTGATTCCAGCCTCCTTAAGTCTAGCTACTGTTTCGGTGGCTCCCGGAACTAGCTCGGTGGCCCGGACCACCCTCTTGACCTCTTCCATGGACCGCCCTTTCCAGAGTGAGGCATCCAAATCGGCCCACTCAGTGTATGTGATTTCCCCAGCAAAGAATTGTTCATAGAATCGTCGGCCCTCCAGCTCGGTCCCGAAGTGTTCGTGGAGTCTCCACCAAATGCTAGAGTGACTCGTGAGTGTTCCATCGACGTCGAAGACCACAAGTCGGATTGCCATAAGGGATTCTCCAATCAGAACTCACTGTTGTTGGATTCTAGCTCTGAGCCTCTCGTTCTCGTTCTTCCTTGGCCTCTCGCTCCAGATCGGCCAGCAAATCATCGATGCGCTTCTCGTCTGACTTTGCCTGTTCTGGAGTCTTGGTTCCTGTTTCAGTTCCGAGGGCGGGAAGGACTCCTTCTTTCTCCAGTAGTATCTCTGCCTCCATTGACTCGAGCTGACGGTCAATTCGTTCTTCTGATTCAACAGATGCTCCCGTTGACAGGTCCTCTGAGAGTAGTTCACCGGCAATCGAGATATGCTCGAATGACTCTGAGAGCTTGTCTAGTTGAAGCTGAATCTCGGTTGGGCTCAGCATCGCACGTGCGTCTGTCAGAGCGTCATTGGCAATGGTAAAGGCTCTCAAGACCTCGGCCTGGTCCTTGGCCTCCTCCACATTCAGCAACGCAGTCTCTAGTGTGAGAAACTGTTGCTGGTAGCGACCACGCCTGGTTTCAAGATCGACGACAATCGAAAGATGGCCCCTTGCCTGGCTTCGGTCACCTCGAGCCATGGCGTCCTTGGCTTTCTTCTGTTCTTCCACCATTCGTGTGTCGAGTCTTCTGATTCTGAGTGTGAGAGCATTCATCGTCCCCTTTATCTCGAGGATTCCTCTCTCCGCGTCAACCTTTTTCTTCCCACTAAGAAAGCCCATGGCATGCACCGGAATCGGCCTTATTCTTGTGTGATGTCCTCAGTTTGGCCATTTAAACGATTGGAATACAAACGTGAGTCGGCCGAAACCTCACAATCATCGAAGACGGAGTAGACAATACTGTTTTAGATGGGTTCGAGATTGAGAGGGAAAGAGGACCACATGACACTCGTCAGTGACATAATGAAGGCCGTCAAAGCTGCCAGAAGAGTCGTCCATGAAAACCTGTCTTTAGCCTCGGAACTCACGGGCAACACTAACCCTTTTGGAGACAAGACTCTGGTTCTAGACGCTAGAGCAGAAGACACTATCATTGAAACGCTTCAAGAATCTAGCACTTCTGTGGCAATCTTGAGTGAGGAAAGAGGACTGATATCAGGTCAAGAAAGGCCGGAGTACTTGCTCGTTGCTGATCCTGTTGACGGTAGTGCAAATCTAGAACGCGGCATCCCTCTGTGTTCAGTTGGCGTTTCAGCCATTCCCTACTCTGACAGCGTGATGACTGATGACACTGAAATCAGCATAATTGACTCTTTCTTTACTGAAGAAACGTATACTGCTGTGAGAGGTGAGGGAGTCAAGAGAAACGGCAGGAGTGTGAAGGTGGCCGATCCGACGTCACTTGACGACGCCATCATCTCTTATGACACAAAGAAACGATGGGATGAAAGATTCTCAGATAGTACAATCAGAGTCTTGTCTGGCGTCCGTGACATGCGGAGGTCAGCCAGCAATCTGCTTGACCTCTGTTGGGTCGCGTCTGGTAGTCTTGACGCTATGGTCGACCTAAGAGATATCCTCCCGATTGTTCACGTGTGCGGGACGCATATGGTTTCTGAAGCTGGAGGCTTCGTTGTAGACCAAATGGATAACCGCCTGAATCTGCCGATTAAGCTCGAACAGAAGATGAGTTTCGTTGCAGCATCCAACGAGAAGACAGCCAGAGGGATTCTCAGCCTCTTCAAAGAGATTTGATTTCGACGGCGAGGTCTTCGCCTTATCTGATTCTTTATATCCAACTACCAGCCGGGCGAGAAGTGGGAATCAATGTGAGCAAGCCAACAATTCCACCCGAAATCCGACTGGCCATGGAGAAGGTGAAGAACAAGATCGTAGTGCTTTCTGGCAAGGGCGGTGTTGGGAAGACGACAATAGCAACCAACCTCGCGATGTCCTTTGCAGAGAGGAACTTTGTCAGCGGCATCTTGGATGTCGACATATACGGACCCAATGTTCCGAAGCTTCTAGGTCTTGAAGGACGGCACCCGCATGCCGACGGAGAAATGATTGAACCAATAGTTGGCTCCCTTGGAGTCAAAGTCATGAGCATGGGTTTCCTGCTTCGTCACGAAGATGATGCTGTGGCCTGGAGAGGACCCATTGTTGCGAAGGCAATCTCCCAGTTCTTGGGCAATGTGAGATGGGGAGAGATGGATATGCTTGTTGTAGATCTGCCTCCAGGAACTGGAGACGAGATACTAAGCATTCTCCAATTGATACCAGACATCACTGGTGTGGTTATTGTGACGACACCACAGGAGGTTGCGGTACTAGATGCAAGGAGAGCAACACATCTTGTCAAGAAGATGGGAACACCGATTCTCGGGATTGTTGAGAATATGGCCGAGTTCGTCTGTCCCAGCTGTGGAGAGTCGCACAAGCTATACGGTGGAGGCGCAGCAGAAAAAGCAGCAAAGGATTACGACATTGACTATCTTGGACGCCTACCGTTTGATCCTCAAATCATTAGGCTTAGCGACAGCGGAACCCCTTTCGTAACAGACAAGCAGGACTCATCGTCAACCGCAGCATTTGAGGAGGTAGTAAATAGTATCTCTGCGAAGATAGGTCTGAGCTAGGTTCAGTCTTCTTCATATTCTTCCTCGTATTCCTCCCCGTCCTCTTCCTCTTCTTCTTTTTGGTCCTCTTCCTCTTCTTCCTCTTCTTCTGCCTCCTCCTCGGTATCTTCCTCATCCGAGGCCCCCTTCGGGGTGAGTCTAGAAATGAGAAGATAGCCTAGTAGCAAGCTTAGACCTGTGAGTCCGAGTGTAACCACAAGTGCGCCAGTCTGGCCAAACAAGGTCACGGCATTAAGGAGAACGTCTGACCTCGAAACTCCAAGCAGGACAGTCTGCAACCAAGTCGGGATGGCAAAGACAAGTGGCACGCAGACAACCACTAGTAGCAAAATCGACATGATGATCTCGGCTGTATAGATTAGGATTCTCCGAAAGGTACTGTCAACGGCCTTCCTTGCACCGGACATCTCGCATTCTCCGTGCGATGCCGACCTTGGTCTGCCTTTAAAACTTGCTGGAGGTCGGACCTGTTGAATTGGAAAAAGTGAATTGAGAGAGGGGGTCCGAAAAACAGGCTTGTCAGCGCGTGTTTCCGTTGACTTGCGGTTTTGAGAGGAGGGAGA
>JBHLOD010000090.1:0-5946 GCA_048940825.1 Promethearchaeota archaeon
ATAATGAGAATTGCAGCTCCAGCTCCTATTGACACTAGAACCATTAATGCAGGCGGGCTTGTTGGCTGAGCTGGAGTCGTGGGTGTGGTTGTTGACGTACTTGGTATGACGCTTAGCAATACTACGTCAAATGCTGAATTCCCTGAGGAATCATATACTCTTAACTCCAGCATATAGATGGATGCGCTAGTTTCGTTTACTGTGATAGAAAGTTCAGTTTCAGTCCAAATACTTGATGTGACGAGAGTCCCATTAAGATAGAACTCATAGGTTGCTGGTTGAAGGTCAAAGACACTCCACCTGACTACCTGCGAAACGAATCCTTGTTGTACAACGATGTCACTAGGATGACTGATAGTTGGTGAAGTGGTATCAATAACCTCCACAGAGATGGTATCAACAACTGAATTGGCGTAGGCATCGTAAAAAGCTGCGGTGACATTGTGGACTCCCAAATCAAGTCCACTCAAATCAATAGAAACATTTTCAGAGGAGATCCAATCACCTGTAGATTCCAGAGTATCATCAATGAATATTCCATAACTACCAGGGTGAGGGTCTGATGCTGTCCAGTTTACATAGTTATTCGCACTTCCAAGCTCATAGGATACGTTTTCTGCAGGTGAGAGGAGTGGAGGCGTTGTGTCTAGAACAGTGACTAAGACAACATCGTATGAGAGATTCCCAGCTCCATCGTAACATACTAATGTGCAGTTGTGTAGTCCTGCTTCCAGTACACCAGTTTCGTAGGAGATCACACCATTACGCCAATAATCAGTTTTGACAGATGTGTTGTTTACGAGTATCTCGTACGAGAAGGGGAATTGATCGAAGGCATTCCAACTAATAGTTGGCCCCTCAGAACCGAACTCAATCTCTTCGTCAGACGGATGGGAGAGTGATGGATCTGTGCTATCAACTAGAACGTGAGGAAAATGATCGATAGGATTCTCAGTCATAGATGCAGAAGGAACCTCGTAAACTCCAGTTCCAGAGTAATCGTCCCAATAATTCCCAATAGTTCCATTGTCCCAATCATTCGGAATAGGGCTGGAACCATCGTTGTCCCACACATTTGTGACTAGATTCCATCCGAATTTATTCAGGTAGATCAGTGAATTCTCAGAGTCCTGAAGTTCTAGACCTGCATATCCATTTCTATAAAATGAATTATTGACGATAAGTAAATCTTCAGCAAAGAAGAACCATACTCCTGACCGTGGATGGCCATAGAATGAATTATTCGCAATGATTGTTCCGTGCCCGCCTTCAACGAGGGAATAATCTGAATTGTCATAAAATGCATTCGAAATGAAAGTACAGTTCTCTGAACTGAGCTGAGCAACACCCCAATCTTCCTCAGCAAAATTGGAGAAGACTACATTCTTGGAAAACAACGCTCCCTCGCTTTCGTATATGCCAATTGGCCAGGGTCCATTCTCAGTAATATTGCATCTAATGATAGAGCAATTTGGAGAGTTGGACATATAGATACCATAATGATTCTGTGTGATTGATGCGGACACGAGTGATGAGTTAAAGCAACCAAACATGGTAACTCCCAAAGTTGCATCATCAAATGAACCAGAATTGATTGAAGTGTTGTTGCATCCTACTAGGTAAACTTGACCGTAGAGCGAACCATCAATTGCAAGATCTGTTTCATTAAGAAAGAGCCCGAATTCTTTGTCGTTCACAAGATTGCTACTAAAATCGTGCTCGAAATGTCCGGACAAATCACCAGCGATATAGAAACCACATGAGGTGAATGTATTCTCAGAGAAAGAACTGTTTAGCGTCTTATACAAATAGGTTCCTAAATTACAGTCTGATAGAGAATTATTAATGAAACTGCAATTCGCGCTTCGCCACAGAAAGAAACCAATGTCAAGATTCAAGAATGTGCAATTCTCGATCTCCCCATTCAGAACATTGGCAAAATCAATGCCCCTTCCATTGCCAGCTGTTGCAGAGGAGAAACTACATTTTCTTATTGTAAAGAAAGCCGTCGTACCATCAACTTCAATGCATTTCCCATTACTGACAATGGAGAGGTTCTCAATCAAATATGGATTTGAGATACTACCATTCCCAGGCCATCCTTGAGATTCAAAACCTGCATCTGAACTGATGACAATTGGGGCATGAGGTTCATATGAGGCTGTAAAGCGAGTTGTAACTGCTTTAGAAGAGTCAGGCATATTCTCTAGCATAATCCCATTGAATAATATGGGTGATAAAAGCAGGAGCGCCAAGATTAGTAGATATCTAAAGGGTTTCTGTAACATTGCCAGTTCCCCATCAATACTAGAACAATGTCCGAAACTTAACTATTTGGGGCAATCAGGAGAATAAGAAAATGATAGAGCTGGAATACTTCCTACCAGCTCATTTTCTATCTAAACTATTTCATGGTCTTAATCCAATCATAGACAGGGGCACAGAGCTCCTTCATACCCTTCTTCTCCTGATTCGTGCTATAACTAGCATGCTTCTAATGAGGAGCTTGTTGAATTTGAGAATAGGTGAAGTGAACTGTTGAATTCGGATAGATTGAAAGAGGAAGCGGTTGGACGAAAAATGAAGTTCTTCGATTTACGATGTTCGAAGGATTGATGTCTAGGAAGAATCCAAAATCTCTCGAGGCAACCTGAGTTGATAGTAGACTTGCCTATTGGACTTAGAGAATCTGGTGCAATCGAAGTCAAAGAGAAACTTGGAACTATCTCTGGCGGATATATTCTCGACGTAGGCACACAAAGGGGTGACTTCATCAACACATTGATGAAAACTCTGAGGGGATACAATTCATTCGTCGGGATAGACATCTCAGCAGATGACTTGAAGAAAGCAAGAGAGCAATTCAAAGACGCTCCAGTGGATTTGATGGAAATGAATGCTGAAACGATATCATTTCCAGACAATCATTTTGATACAGTGTGTATCTCGTACTCAATCCATCACCTAGAGAATATTGACACTGTACTAGCTGAGATGCATCGCGTGTTGAAACCTGGAGGCAATCTCATCATCCAAGAATTGTATTCTGATGGAGAGCAGACTGAAGCTCAGCGATTGGACAGGGATGTGCATAATCTGAATGTAAAGATCGATACCATCTTGGGTATCCCACATTTCGAGGCCCTAACTCGTCAGAGATTGAAAGACTCAGTCAACAAGGTTGGTCTGAGTACTGTAGAGATCTACGAGTCCTCATGGTCTGTCAAATGCCTATTCTGTGAAGATGCACCTGATTGTGAAAAACCACTGAGTAAGGAGAACGTTGACCGCGCAACAAAAGAGATTGATGCTGATTTGGCTCGGATAGCTTATCATCCGTCTTATGATGAATTGAGGAATGAAGGAGAATCACTCAAAGAGAGAGTGAAAGTCACAGGGATATCTGCAGCATCTGTGATGTATTTCTTCGGAAAGAAGTAGTGTCACTACGAAATCCCAGTCAATGCTTTTCGGATTTCATGCCAAGAGTTGCATGAATTTCTCTGGCACGATAAAGATCTAGAGTGGATATTTGAAGAAAAAAGAATGAGGAGAGAGATATCGTTCTTCTGCAGCAATTCTCACTTTTCGGTCCCATCTTTCACTTTCTTGATATGTATCGTGCCAAACATGTTTCTGATATGCTCACCGCCTGATATGACATTCCCTAACTCATATAGACCGCTTGCAGAGCCGAAACTATCATAGAATATTGCCACGTCTCCCCATGGCGCATAATATGCAAGCGTTCCGGACTGTGCATTTGCCAAAGGCGTATCGGTTGTATCAAGTTTCTCTGGAGGATAGAAGATTTTTTCATTATTGCTGTAATCTTCAATGGCAATCGTCAAAGGCAACTGTTCATACAGTTCTTTGGCGGCTTGGCTGTTATTCAGCTCAAACACCATTGCATTGCCATTTGTCCGAATACTGATTTTCGTTTTTGCCACCTCTAATTCTTGGCTAGGTTAATCTTCCGATTCATAACTGATAAGATATGGTTCTTCCCACTCGTTCTAAATGGATTACTTCATGGTCTTGACCCATTTGTAGACAGGAGCACAGAGCTCCTTCATCCGCTCCTTCTCTTCATTCATGGGCCTTGGCTTCCAGCCATCCACTGGCTCGAAGTGCCAATCAGTGACCGTACCTTGACGCTCGTTCTTCTGCTTCCAGACAACCTTCACTGGCATGCCGAACTCTGCATCCCATGAGGCAATACCCCTGAGCTCGTTTGCGATGGCAGTCTTGCAACCGTCAACAATTACATAGGTAAGAACGAAGGGCAAATGTTTCAGAGAACTCTTTCCCGACCAGCCAGCAATGGTGAAGGTATGGACAATGCCCTCTTCCTTGAGTTTGATCCATTCAGTCTTTTCAGGCATACGATTAGAATCGTTTTAGCTACACCCTTCAATCAGAAGTACGAATTGCAAATTCGAATCATATATATCCATACAAATGAAGCACGTCAAGCAAAATCGGTGTCCTAGGAGGGATATTGCTTCAATGCGATGCGTGCAGTGCGGTAATGAAACGCTTGAGCTCTATGATGGTGTTTTTATTGAAGGTTGTGATAGTCTAGTAAAAACTGACAAGGATGGAAATGCTCACCACTTTCATGTAAATACATATGTCTGTTCAAGTTGTGGAAGAATAGAATTCATACTTGATAAGAAACCAAAATACATTGTGACGAAGGATTTGCAAATGATTTACCCTTCATAGCCTAAAGAGCATTCTTCATCGGTTAATGCATAGCTAACCTAAAGTGATCAACTCAATTACAATTGCTATTGGAGCAAAGAGCCTTCTCAATCCTCATCAGGACTTAACAGAAAAAGAAGAAGAGAGAGTCGGAATTGTATACTTCCAGCTCATTAGTATACAAAACTACTTCATGGTCTTGACCCATTCGCAGACAGGCGCACAGAGTTCATTCATGCGCTCTTTCACCGTTTCAAAGATTCATACGACCAAAAAGGTGTGTTGTCATACTGCCATTTAATCGGGAGCCTTGATCAATGAGCTGGTTGATGAGTAAGAAGAAGACGAACCGACTTTCTAGAATCCGACCGAATCCAAGAAGCATAATCATTGTAGTGGTTGTAGCAGCAATCTCTAGCGGATTTGTCTGGTACGTCCAGGGTACAAAATTCCGATCTTCATCCAAGAGCAAGCAAGTACGGAAGAATCGAATACCCACTGAAGAGTACCCCAGTAAAATTGAGGTAGACATGAATGATACCAAGGGGCCACATACTACCGGTTCTACGATATAGGAATATGTAACCAATGGGCATGATAAACTGAACGATGAAAAACAGCTCAGTGAAGATGAACAAGTAGCTGCTTTCTAGCAAGAACTTGGCCCAGAATAGAACATGGATCATGCCTATCAACATTATATAGAGTGCACCACCTATAAACACCATCACCGTGCGTTTGCGTCCCTCCTTGTAGTACTCTGCAAATGAGTCGAAGGTATAGAGCCAAATCAACTGCTCAGAGAAAGCATTGATTGGTGCCCAGAGAATGAGTGTGAGAATCCAACCGATGGGATTTAGAACATCAAATCTGACCAAAGTGAACCAAGACGTAATGACAAGTATACTCTGAAGGATGAAAAGAGCACCAAACAGTGGAGTAAGATAGCTCCTGAACTGTTCTCTTGTCTTTCCCCACTGGATCTTATAGTCAAGACTCCCACGACGCCATCTTACAATAAGAATCGCAAATAGACCGTAGTAGATGAGCATCGGGATAAGAGCACCTGTGAAATCAAAGACATATCCAGCAACTATGGGCATCACAAGTGCGGATATGACTGCTAGAGCAAGATCTAGTGACTTGGGTTGATATGTTTCAAAGACATAGTCAGTAGTCAAGGAGAAACCCCCCACAGAATCATTAACTATTGTGAATAATCCTGTTATAGGCTTTACT
>JBHLOD010000091.1:0-5933 GCA_048940825.1 Promethearchaeota archaeon
TTCTCTCTGACCCATTTCAGCCGCCTCACTATCACGTCGAACAGGTACACTGATAGATCAGTGGGGGACCTGTCGTCGGGAATGGGCACCTCCCATTCCTCGGCAAGCTGCCTAAGTGTATCATTGCATTGGTCAAGTTGTTCACAGGTTCCGCAGTCACCCCTGTGGAGAAACCATGTCTGGATCCCTATCTGGGGCGAGTAGAGAATGTAGGTGTCAGTGTCGTATGCTGGGCAGTAGCCAACAGCGATACCATACTTGGTACTGATGTGTTTCACGTTGATTCGGTTGATCGATGCTGCATGCCGAAGCAGCTTATCGATTCGTGCCTCCGCAATTCTCTGAGCCTTACTGACGAAGGGACGAGTCACGTCCAGTTCTTCTGCAATCTTCGATGGCCTCTCCTTCTGGCGACGTCTGAGCCAGATTAGTCCCTGTTGCGGAGTTGGATATCGGAGATTGGTGAACGTACCAGGCGCCTCCTAGGCTTTGAGAGTTAACCCGATTTAGGCTACCAATATCTAAAGGTCATCTAACTTATAAATTAACCGGTTCTCGGCAACTTCATTAACCACAACATGGCAATCAAGCCATCCTCTCATGATCAACAGAATCATCTTCCCATGAGGGCCATCGTCGAAGAAGAGCTCGGTTATTCAGCTTCTGATTCTCTCAAGCAGCTGTAGGGTCATCTCATCGGGAGGTCCGCAGAAGAAGACGATGCTTGCTACCCCTTTGACAAGCGGTTGCCCATAATCAATCCAGCCAGCAATGTGATTCCCACGAACCCCGCGTAACCTACGAACCCGAAAAACAAGAGGACTCCAGAACCAGACGCCTCGGTTCCGGACTCGTCGAATACAGGCTCCTCGGATACATACTCTTCTAGTATATCATGTTCAGTGTTGCCCAAGCAGGTGTTGCTATCAATCGTGTTGTAGTCTGACCAACCTAGCCGGATGCCAACGGTATTGTAATTGCAGGTGTTGTTCGCCACAAAGTTGGAATCTGAGTCATAGAGGTAGATACCAATCCTATTGTTCTTGCAGATGTTGCTGGCTACGGTGTTCGAATTCGAAGATTCGAGGTAGATGCCAATGTTGTTATTGTTGCAGGTGTTGCTATCAATGGTGTTGGATTCTGAGCCATAAAGGTCGTAAAAGCCATAGAGGTGGATGCCAATATCGTTGTTGTTGCATGTGTTGTTCGCTACGGTGTTGAAATCTGAGTATGTCAAGGAGATGCCTAATTCGTTATAGCTGCAGGTGTTGTTCGCCAGGATGTTGTAATAAGAATCGTAGTGCGCCTGGGACACCACTCGGCTGACAACTGGGCCTCCAAGGCAGATGCCAATCGCGTTGTAGTTGCAGGTGTTGTTCGTCAGGGTGTTATAGTCTGACCATATTAGCTGGATGCCAACGGTATTGTTATTGCAGGTGTTGTCCACCACGAAGTTGGAATCTGATTCAGAGATGCCGATGCCATCTCCGTTGTTGTTGTTGCAGGTATTGTTAACCACGGTATTGCCATCTGACCATCCTAGGCCGATGCCATGGCATTCGTTGTTGTTGCAGGTGTTGTTGGCCACGGTGTTGAAAGAGCCTCCAATGCCGATGCCCACTTCGTTATTGTTGCAGGTGTTGTTGGCCACGGTGTTGAAAGAGCCTCCAATGCCGATGCCACCGCCGTTACTATTACACGTGTTGTTGACCACGGTGTTGGAATTCCCACCTCCAATATTGATTCCACAACCGTTGTTGTTGATGGTATTGTACTCCAACGTGTTGTTAGCTGATTCTGAGATGTGGATGCCAACGGTATTGTTAATGCAGGTGTTGTTCATCACGAAGTTGGAATCTGACTCGGAGATGAAGATGCCATAGCCCATGTTGCTGTTGCAGGTGTTGTTGATTAGCTCACCGTTAGAAACATTTAGTAGTTTGATGCCAGCTCCTACGAAATGAAGCTCACCCAAACCTCCAGTAAGAGCCGCATAGGCACCAGTGAGATTACAATTGCTGATAGTGAAGCTGACTCGTGTATTGCTAATCATTATGCAGTGACCGAATTCACCGCCACGGTCAATGTGCAACCCGTCAATTATGTACGGATTCTCAGGAGTACCATCGCCAGGCCATCCTTTCAGCAGAGCCGTGTCCGAGAAGTTCGCATCCCCATCGATAGCTATGACAGCTGGTGGAGGTGGTGGAGGCGGTGGCGGTGTATATGGCGGTGGTAGCATCAAATAATACACTAAACCGCTTGTCATCAAGATGAGTGTCAGACTGACAGCCACTAAGATAGGATTAGGTCTATGATACAGGGTCAAATCCTTCATTGGGCCCGGAGGTGTCCTGCAGACCCTTGAGTCCTTCCTCAATTTCTGTCCCATTTGAGTCGCCCCCTGATGGTTTCAAACAGGTACACACCAAGCTCTGTCGGTGGCATTTCTGGTAGGATGCCAATCTCCCACTCCTCTGCCAAGGTGCGAAGGATGTCATTGCACTCGTCCACCAAGTCACACGTACCACAGTCTCCCTGGTGCACAAACCAATTCTGGACCCCGATCTTGGGAGAGTAGACGATGTATACCTGTGAGTCATATGCGTGACAAAAGCCCTCAGCAATGCCGTATCGAGCACTAAGACGCTTTATCTTCACTCTGTTAACAGACGCAGCATGTTCTATGAGCTTCTTGATCCGAACCTCTGCTTTCTTCTGCTCTATACTCACGTATGGCCTCGACATTTTCAAATCCTCAGCAATCGCGGACGGTCGGTCCTTCTGCCGCCTCCTAAGCCAGACGAGGTTCTGCTGCTTGGTTGGGTACCGCAGATTGCTGAACATTGTTTTCCCTCACGTTCTTGCGGCATCAAGGAAGTATATGCCCGTGACTATGCCAGTCGCTGAATCAAACCAATACCACCAGTCTTGAGTTGGCAACATTATGCCAACTGGATCCACTAGTGCTATCACTAAGTTGACAGCGCCAAAAGCGAAGAACACCAAGGCAGCAACAATGGAAAATGGACTGAATTCCTCGCGAAGCAGCCATGCAGAAATCCCTGCAGTGAGATAGGCCACGCCATATATTATCATCGTAATGCCCATCACATCTGCCCAGCTGAACGTCGTAAAAAAGAACAACGTGGTGAAGTCAACCAAGTATTGCAGTACCGGATCTACGATATCCATTAAGATGATGAATATAGCACAGACCAGCGGAATGACGTTCCCGCTCTTTCGCCATAGCCCAATGAACCCTATGCTGAACAGGATGCCCAAAAGGATGAATATCAAGAGACGCAGTTGGTAATCAGGTACGAGGTTCCAGCCAAGAAGGCGTGGGACATGCATTAGTGTGGTGATGAAGCCGCCAACAGCGGCGAGTATGAACGAGGCTTTTATTGCATTACTCAACGATTCTCTCCTCCTTCTTGTGTTCTTGCTCACCTCTTCCACTAGGATGAGCGTCTTCGTTAAACAACTTTGTTTAACAGAGTTAATAGAAAAGATTTAACAACTTGGTAATAAGTCGTTCGGTTTCTCCGAACCAAGTGCTAGCAGGAGAGATCGAATGAGTCAAGAACGAAACATCAGCGAGGCTATCACCATATGTTAGTTCAGATGCACATGAGGGCACATACACAAAGGCCGAATGCCCATTCCTTCTCTGATCCTCCCAAGCACCTGTAGGGCCGCATCATCAGGAGGTCTGCGGAAGACGACGATGCTTACGCCGGAAGACTGTGAGTTTTGGAGGACCGAAGACAGGTCTACGTTCTTGCGGCATCAAGGAAGTATATGGCTGTGACTATGCCAGTCGCTATGAAGAACCAATACCACCAGTCACCAAGTGCGATCAAAAGGCCCAAAAAGCCCACGGCGCCAATAGCTAAGAACATCAAGGCAGCAACAATGGAGAACGGACTAAATTCCTCCCGAAGCAACCATGCAGAAATCCCTGCAATGATCCAGCCCGCGCCCATGAATATCATAGGGATGGATATTCCAGCAACATTGACTGATGGAAGCACCAACGAGATGTACGTCACCAAGTAATACCGTAGTGGAGCTATGATATCATACACGATGATGGATACAGCACTGACTAGTGGAATGACGTTCCCGCTCTTTCGCCATAGTCCAAAGAACCCTATACTGATTAGGATAGTATCCAGGATGAGTGTTTGCCAGAACAGTACTTCAAACCACCCTTCCTAGATCCAGCCAAGAACACCTGGGGTGTATAATAGTGCGATGATGAAGCTACCAATAGCGCCGAGTACGAACGAGGCTTTTATTGCATTACTCAACGATTCTCTCCTCCTAAATTGAATGTTAACCTAACTTTGGCAACTATACTCTAACGTCCCTTTGATATATAGATTAACCGGCAAGAGGTTAACTCAATGTTCGAATCTCGCCTGGTCCACCGCTTCTTACTCACCTGCATCCTTTAGCTTTCTAGAATACCTTAGAAGCCCAAACCCTTGAAGTGAGAAGTAGAATGGAATCATGTAGTACCCCAGTTTCTGGATTGCCACCTCGGCACTCCCGAAATAAATACCGGAAACAGATACTCCAAAAATGAATACTGGTAGTATCACGATTAGAGCATAGAAAATCCCGTAGTCCTTCTTGAGGAGGATGGCAATCGAGTAGATGACGACCGCCAGTATATCAAACAACCAGGTGTAGTCTGCCGCGAGGTTGTGGATATTTCCGTATAGGTTTCCGGCGAAGATTGCTGCTACTGCCCAGAAAAGGGCTCCAACAAGACCAAATATCGCCCCTATCCAACCGAGTGCCTTCGAAAGTGTCGTTTCTGTGAAGACGGTGCGCCACGAAAACAAGAATGCTATTGAGAGTGCTGCACCAAGGGTAGTGGTAGTTGCATAAAGGAACCAGTTCAGAGGCGTGGGAACGCCATATACCTCTGAGAATCCGATCCAGCTTATCTTAACTCTCCAGAAGTCATATCCCCCTGGATATAGAAACAACATGATTATGGAGGTGATAATGACAAGCTGAACGCTCAGAAGTATAGCACTCCAACCTCCAATTCTCTTCCAATTCAAATCCATCACCACACACTCCTTCCTCGTCTGAGGAAAACGACTGCTAACACAATGGCAACCACAGCAACACCGACTCCAAAGAAAATCAGCTCCCAAGGCAGGCGTTCTGGGGACTGGGTTTCGTCATCAACAACAAGGTTGTCGATGGCACAACCAGTAGCATTCCCACCCCAGACCTCGAGATAGATAGAACTTGTGACATCATTGCTAACAAGGTCAGCTTTTAGAGTTCCATTGAGGCTGATCAAATACCGACCTCCACTTGTCCTGTTTACTTCAATGTGGTGCCAGCCCTGTAGGGTGCCCACATTGATGTCTCTAACAGCGGGACTAGATTCAACATGCTGCCAGACGATAAATCTACCATTAGTTATCATAGCTCCTACGCATACAAACGTTGAGGGCCCAGCATTAGTTGGTATGGCACCGTCAGACATGAACATGAGATAGAAATATCCTTCACCATCATCTTGAACAAACATATCGAAACTCCAAGTCCCACTATTGACTGTGCTGTCGTGTCTGGCGACATTGATATCGTCATCAAGTACCTTTAACGTGCCATCTGCAGCTGAGAAGTTGCCTTCTATCGTAGCTGTTGAGGTTCGACTCTCATATCCGAATATTGTCCAATCATCTAGTGGACCTTCAAAGTCCTCACTCCAAACCACAGCAGCGTTAGATGTGGTTGTGCATACAGAAATACATAGCACAAACATTGCTAATCCTGCTATCAGTTGTATCGATCTTGTCTTCATTCAGTCATTCTCCCATCCTTTGTCTTGTTGAATTCTCTTATTCCTGACAACATTCTCTGTCCTGCACCCAGAAATGTAATTCCTGTGAGTCCGA
>JBHLOD010000092.1:0-5928 GCA_048940825.1 Promethearchaeota archaeon
ATGCAATCTCTCTTTGATACAACAACAGTCATCATTGCATCTGCGAGATCTGCGTCCTTCTCAATGTTCAATGCGGCTATGAGATAGTACATAATGGATTCGTACGGGTCCCCAGCATCCTTCTCCCATGCCGCTTTGAACTTCTTGAAATCTGTGATTATTTCCTTGATGACTTTCTTGGCCATTGCTGTTCACTGCCGCATCGTTACCAGAGTAGAAGAAAAGCATTAGGGTGACGTCGCCTCTGACCAGACCCTCCTGAACCATGACAGCACTGCGCTGTTGGTTTCAGCGACTGATTCAGGCTTCGAAAGAGTATGGTCAGCTCCCTTGACCACGACGAGCTCTTTGGGCTGCCCTGCAAGGTCGTAGAGACGTTGCACACCTTCCAGGGGGATGCCCTTGTCAGCATCTCCGGTTGTTATGAGAAGAGGCCTCGGAGAAATCCGTCCTATCTCACTCATTGGATTGTAGTGCTTCGCGTCCTCAACCATGCTTCTCAGAATCTGCTCTCGCGTCGTAGGATCTGCAAGACCGTGAAACTCATCGGGGGACTTCTCTAGGATGTATTGCACGGCAGGGACAATCATCGGCGACTCAGCAAACCATAAGGTATCAAACACAGGTGCCCGAAGACAGACGGCACTTATCCGGTCATCCCTTGCTGCGGAACATACAGCCACAGCTCCACCATAACTCGGACCATAGACACCGACCCAGTCGTTGACAGCCAGTTCGGAGTTGAGGATATGAGTCACCGCGTTCCGCGCGTCCTCAATCTCGTTGGACAGACTGAACAGTCCTTCACTGCGTCGGAACCCTCTGAAATCGAAAGTGAGCACTACGAACCCAGCCTCAGCAAGCTTTGTGGCAGAGCCACTCACTTGGTCACTGGAACCGGGTAGTCCATGCAACTTGCATATACCTGGAAATGGACCTTCACCCTTGGGTGCTACAAAATCCCCCCTGATTCGCTCCCCTTTAGAGAGAAACTCTGTCGGCACGACTTGAACCGAGCGCATGGCATGCTCGTGAATTGGTATCTTATAGTTTCATCTTCTGGGAGCCTATTGGGAACCCATTCGGCGCTCAGAATCCATACACGAGTCCCAAACCGAGGACTATCGCGATTGCCATCAATACGATTGTAAGGACTGCCAGCAATCTGTGCACAAGAAGATACCTCTTCCGGGATAGACCCAAAAGGGCTCTGCCATATCCCGATAGTGCAGTAACGACAGCCAGGACTAGTGAAGCACCACCCACCCAAGTATGTAGGTAGAAGAAGTGAACGCCTCCTCCAAGTGAAACCATGTAGAAAGCCACTGAAAACCCGCTGACTCCTACTGCTGCACCGAGAGTTGAAATTGCGCGATGCACGCGCAACCACCACCTTCGTTGCCTCATGAATCTGGCAATCAGAACTGCCAGGATGAAGAGGATGATTGACGTTGTCATGGTCCCCGCGTGGATCTGCCATAATTGTATCTGCATGCTGTTACGCCACCTCCTTCGTAATATGCCAGACTACCTTCTTCTAGCAACTCTGACTACAACCATCACGACTCCGAGAACGATGACTACTCCTGCTATGAGTAGCGTCGGAGGGATGAGGTCAAGATCTCCGTTCGTTGTTCCACCGTTGGTTGTCGTGGTTGTCGTAGTTGTTGGCTCCGACACAGTAAGCGTATTCTCTCTGGTGCCTCCGAGAACACATTCAGCCCATACCCTCAGAACATCACCATCAGTAGCTGCAACTGAGAAGGTATCGCTTGCAGTCGAGCTGCTCTCTTGACTGGTATACAGGGATGAAGCAATCTTGATGTCGTTCTTGAATACAGTAATGTTCTCAACATAGTGTGTATTTGGATCTGCAACGGAGTGTGAGATTGTCACGGTTAGCTCCTGCAAATTCCAGTCATAGATCAGGGTCATGTTCGAAGGCGCATGGGCGGCAACAGATACCGGAGCCATTGTAGCCGCGACAAATACCACGAATACAGCAAACACGGTAGCCCTTGCTACCGGGAATCCTCTTCTCATTCCTTCCAATCCTCACTGATAGCACGCTTCTTCCGTTGGAATAAGAGTCTTTGGAAAGGGAAGAATAAACTTGAGCAAACTCCCGTTCTTGGAACAGAATCATTTGTAGCGAACTCAAACATCCTCGTTAGCTACCTATATCTGGTTTCGAATACATGGCGACTGAAACAAAGGTGTGTGGTTATCTGATAAGGCCGATTGACGCGGGCAGTTTCCCCTTGGACTCAGACCTAGAACGCTACAGGAAAGGGGCTGCCGACATTGAGAAGGATTCGTCCTCTCAAGCTGAGGACGCTCACTACTTCATTGAAGAACATAACAAGACGTTTCGAAGGAAAGCAGTAGCGATGGGGTCACGTTCGGCTGTGGCGGCCTACGCACAATGCAGAGGAATGATAGACCAATTCCTTGAGCCAGTGTTTAGGAGTGTGCTCGACGTCAACGAGGAGGGAAGCGAGATTATTATCTCTGAGAAGACAGCGCAGCAAGTAGCTGCGATGATTGCACAAGGTAACGCAAAGATATCCACATCGGACGCACCGATGCCCGAGATAATTGCACTGGAGAGAGATGCGAAGGCACTCTGCGAGAATCTGGAAACAGATTTTCTTCGTTACAAGGCTTGCATTACAGGTCCCTTGGAGCTCACTCTCAACTTTCAGAGATTGCTGGGTTTCCCGAGGGTCTATGATAGTACTCTTGTCGAGTTCTTCACAGGTGTTGTGAAGGCATTCGTGGAGAACTCCAGAAGGAACACCAAGCATTTGAGGTCAGAGGTAATCTCCTTAGACGAGCCATCCATTGGACTTGAGGGACTTGCCGACTTCTTCTCTGATACCGGCGCCGATACAAACCTGACTCACCTTCAATCATGCTGGAATCGAATCTATGATGCTGTGCCATCGGATTCATTCCGAGGGCTTCACCTGCACACTTCACCCTTCGAACAACTATTCAAAGCCGAGTGGAATCTCCTTGAGGCTCATGTCGGGGTCTTCGTCAAGGGTGACTGGCTTGAGCAGTATGACAAGTTCATTCGCGCAGCCATTATGAGAACTGACGGACCTGACATTCCAAAAGGAGAGGATCTGAAGGCGGCATGGGAGAGAATCAGGACCGGCGACTACGAGCAATATCTGGAGAAACCTGATGATATGATGACAGCATTGAAGAGATGCGTTGAGAGGTACGGCGTTGAACGTGTTCCCTTTGCTGGTCCAGAATGCGGTCTTGGGCCATGGGATTGGCCTCACGGCGACGTAATGGCTCTTCGGAATCTAGAAACTGTCAACAAGAGCGTACGAAAATTCAATTCTAGCTCCTAGGGTCTATAGTTCCGTTACTTCAAGAGGTGTATTTGCGAGGACCTCGCAGCCAGACTCTGTAATCACGATGGGCGCCTCATAGCGGAAACCGATGTCCTCTTCAGGAACCATGAATTGCATAGCACAAATCACGACTTGGTCGGGACCATACACGTGATCAGGGTCAGTCCAGTAGGGCATTGGGCCCGTGTTCCTTCCGATTCTCCACTCATCGCCCATGACTCCGATACCATGTTCAAAGCCAGGCACGAGGTACTGGGCTATTCCCTTGGAGTCTGCCCAGTCCATCATATCGTCGGCCATCTTCCCCGGAGTCATGTCGGGCCCATACATATCGATTACACGAGTCATGGTTTCGATGAAGTAGTCAGCAAGCTCCTTCTGCCGCTTTGAAACTGGAGAGAGTAGGTAGTTGTGAGAATGGTCTCCAAGGCCCAGTTTGAACATTGCATGCAAGTCCACCATTAGTGGCTCGCCGGGTTGTGTCTTTCGACGTGTTGCTGGAGTGCATGCACCCATTGGGTATCCCGTACGGTATCCTGATGCAATCTCGTTGCCGGCAGTGAAGCTCCACGCCCACTCGCTTCCAGCCTTTCTCATGGCTGCCTCTGCGATTCCCGCAATCTCCGTTTCTGTCATTCCCACCTCAAATTGGTCTAGGACCGCCTTATGACCCTCATCAACGATATCAGAGGCCTTTCGAAATCTGTTAATGACTCCCGGAGCCTTGGTAATAGAGAGTTCATCGATGATGTCAATCGCGTTCACAAACTCTGTATTAGGCAGTCCGCGAGTCATCATTGCGTACTCCTCTGTTGTTAGGTTTCCCTCAGGAAGATAACAAGACATGCCCAACTCTACACCAATCTTCCCGGAACCTGAAGGTGGAAGTGTTTCCGATAGGGCGTCGACCAGCACGTCGATCTGATGGCCGCCTCCAAGAGGTCCGAACCCTCGTACATCGTCAAGCCAGCTATCATCACGAACGCGTTCGGCATCTATGATGAAAGTGTATATGGTCGGGTCACCCGATTGCGGAATCACGATGAATGACCGCCAAGGACAGAAGACATCACCAACGTAGCTAATGGTCCGAAGACGAGAACCCAAGTAGGCGGAGAGACCCCAATCCTGCATCATATCCTGTACATGTGTCAAACGCCCCCTATGGTCTATGGAGTAGTCGTATTCTGTCATTAGACACACCTCAGTAATCGGTAGGGACAGTGGCAATGATCTTGTTCAGCTTGTCAACAACACTGGATAGCCGAAGGGCCTTGACCATGTTCCCCTTGAGTTTGATCTTGTTTCTCATGAGAGCGCTTCTTGCACCTAATTCCGCCCTCGAAATCTTGGCAAAGGTGTCGTACTCTCCGATTATTCTGAACTCGGCTTCTTTGGATGCGACCTCATCGTCGGAAGTACCGACTAGTGCCTCTGCAAGGATTCCGTCTTCGAACCTGAAATACATGTGCCGAGTAGCTCCATCGGGGCAGTTCTCAACTATGTTCACCATGGACGATGACACGTGCTTCATCTCTTCGGGAGTAAGGTTAGCTTTCACACGCTTGATGACTTCGCCAATCCACTCTCTCGACAAATACTGAAGTTTGAAATCTTCTTCAGACATTCCCTATTCTCCACAGCAAATGCTGCAAGGAAAGGGTGGAAATAGCGATACATATAGATTATTGGAGATGGTTGGCAGAATCAGTTCGTTGCAAGGTCAGACGACTGGACGTGAGAGATCGTGAGCGACGACTTCACCTTCAGAGTTTTGTTTGCCGTATCATACGCGGTATTTGCCCTTTTACGCGGATACTACAATCAGAAATCAAGAAGAGGGGCCCCGATGCGTTCCCGACAGGAGAGAATAGAGGCCATCACTCGGCAGGGTAGGGTCAGTGGCTATTTCCTCCTCGCACTCTTCTGGTTCTTTGCGATTGTTGTTGTGCTATATCTGGTGGACTCTCCATGGATAGCGTGGTCGTATTTCGTGATTCCAATCTGGGTAAGGTGGGCTGGATTGGGGCTTGGGATAGTGGCAGTGCCACTGGTTTGGTGGGCACATAGGACGCTTGGAGAGTCCTTCTCATACGCTCTCGAGGTAAAAGAAGAGCAACGACTCATCACTTCTGGGCCATATGCCAGGGTGCGACATCCTGTCTATACCTCACAAGTTCTCTTCAACTTTGGATTGGCTTTGGTCGCATCCAACTGGATTCTTCTCGTGATCTGGGCGGCAGGAGTACCCTTCACCTATCACCGCATGTTCAATGAAGAGAAGATGATGATTCAGGAGTTCGGCGATGAATATGTGACATATATGAAACAGACTGGTCGACTCTTCCCAAGACTAGACTCAATCTCAGGATAGTGATGGAAGTGAGGATTCAGGAACTTCATGTTTCTGTAGTATGCTTCTGAAGGTTGAATCGAGCTTAGCAGCACAATCCTCGGACATTGGCTCCACTCTTTGGACTGCAAGCATCTTCGCGACCTGTTCTCTAGCTAGACTCACTGAGTCCTTTGCCCCTTCCTTAGTCCACTTGTCTTGAGA
>JBHLOD010000093.1:0-5922 GCA_048940825.1 Promethearchaeota archaeon
TAGGCCTTCAGACCACCGACTGAAACCATGTCCTTCTTTCGATCACTGATGTAGGTGTATCCTTCCTCATCCATATGACCAATGTCACCCGTGAGGAAGAAGCGTTTCCCATCTAATTCTCTCATGACGTTGGCAGTTTCGTCAGGCTTCCCCCAATACCCCCTCATAATCTGTGGTCCGGCTAGTGCTATCTCACCTGTTTCGCCGATGGGCAGCTCCTTTGTTCCGGTTTCTGGGTCAACGATTCTGCAATCCGTATCGGATATGGGGAGTCCAATCGACCCAAACTTCCGATTGCGTCTATTCATTGGATTGGTGTGAGTAACGGGAGAGGTCTCTGTCAGTCCGTACCCCTCAAACAGAAGAGTCCCAGTTACTTCCTCCCAGTTCTTCGCCAGCTCCGGCGGTAGTGGTGCAGCCCCTGAGGTGCAGATTGTGATTGACGTGAGGTCATATTTGTCGACATCTGGATGGTTGACAATTGCTGCGTAGAGCGCAGGCACACAGTTCAAGACGGTTCCCCTGTTATCATCTAGCTCCTTGAGAAGATCCGTCAATGGTGGTTTTCCTGCTCTTGGGTCAGGGACGCATACAAGTTTGCCAGCATGCCAAGTTGCCATCAGGAAAGTCACTGTAAGTCCATAGCTGTGGTACCACGGGACCGCTCCCACGAAGACTTCTTCCCCGTATCTCACACCTCCGGGAGTGTCAACATCTTCAGGTTCTAGGTACACCCACTCAGTAATTTGCAGCACATTTGAGACTAGATTGGTATGTGTGAGCTCTGCCCCCTTCGGAGTCCCTGTTGTGCCTCCAGTGTAGATGAGAATGGCTGTATCTTCCGGATCAACTTTGACATCCGGTGCCTTCGGCTCGTATTGAGTAACTATGTCATCGAAGAAGAAGGTCTTGTCTTCCTCGTAGTAGGGGCTCTTAGGAATCTTTCCCAGCAAGCCTCCTAGAACCGCCTTGACCTTCGGCAGGAATGACTTGACACTACATACAACAACTGTTTCGACGGATGTGTCTTTTATGGCTTCATAGCATGTTGGCGTGTACACGGGATGGTCCAGAGCGAAGATTGCAACTGCATCTGTGTCCGTCAACTGATGCCTCAACTCGCCTGCCTTGTACATTGGATTGCACGTGACTATCTTGGCTCCGGCCTTCAGAGCTCCAAAGAACGCTGGAGCAAAGTGAGGTACGTTGGGAAGGAACAATGCCACACGGTCACCCTCCTTTATTCCCCGATTAGCCAGGAAATTGGCAATCCTGTCCGCAGTTTCTCGAACTTCTGAAAACGTCCTCGATTTGCCCGAGAACACCGTATATGGAAGATTGCCACTCTTTTCCGCTGCTCTGTCGAGCATCGCAAAGACAGGCTCCTTGGGGTACTCCAACGTCTTACGTGCATGCTCCGGCCATCTTGGCCCACTCTGCCAATACATTTCATCCATTCCTTATCTCCTCCTCAGACTCTCATACAGACTAACCCCTCCGTATAGTACAGCCTACTCATATTTGTTGAGGCGAAAGGAAAGAGAGGGGGAACTTCCCCCTCTGCTCCACTACTTGCCCTTCTTCGCAAGTTCTTCTTCGCGCAGCTCTCTTCTGAGTACTTTCCCCACATTGGTCATAGGCAGCGAGTCGCGGAACTCTACCTCTTTGGGCCTCTTGTAGCCCGCCATCTTCTCTTTGGACCACTTGATGAACTCCTCTTCTGTGGCAGTTTCACCTGGCTTGAGAACGATGTATGCTTTCACGTATTCATCATCAGTTCCGTCTTCCTTTGGGAGTCCTACTACTGCTGCTATGGCAACCTTTGGATGTTCGAAGAGTGTGTCCTCGATTTCCCTAGGATAGGCCTTCAGACCAGAAACATTGATCATGTCCTTCTTCCTGTCTGATATGACAAAGAATCCCTCCTCGTCCATGTGGCCAATGTCACCAGTCAGGAAGTAGCGCCGTCCATTGACTGTCCTCATCACTGCTGCAGTTTCGTCGGGCTTGTTCCAATAGCCAGGCATCACCTGTGGCCCACTGATTGCAATCTCGCCCGTTTCGCCTTGTTCCAGCTCCTTGTTGCCAGTTTCAATGTCAAGGATTGTCAGATAGGTGTCCGATATTGGGAGACCAATCGAACCGAACTTACGCGTAGCAACCAAGGCCGGGTTGGCTGTCGCCAGCGGTGCGGTCTCAGTGAGACCATAGCCCTCGAACAGGGTAGCACTAGTCTTCCCCTCAAAAGCCCGGGCCAATTCTGGTGGAAGCGGAGCTGCACCTGAACCACAGGCCGTGATGCTGCAAAGGTCATACTTGTCGAGGTTTGGATGGTTCACGATTCCGGCGTATAGGGCCGGTACACAGTGAAGTATGGTGCCCTTGTATTTCTCGATATCAGCAAGCAGGTCGGCCATCGGAGGCTTCCCTGCTCTCGGGTCAGGAATGCAGATTAGACTGCCGGGTAGGTCGTATGAAGCAACCATTGTGAGTGTGAGACCGTAGCTGTGATACCAGGGCAAAGCACCAACATACACTTCTCCGAGTGGCTTGAACTTCTCAGGTTTGCCGGTTTCCTCATTTATCAGCTGAGACCACTCACCAATTTGCTTTATGTTCGCATACAGGTTCCTGTGTGTGAGCATGGCACCCTTTGGAGTACCAGTAGTTCCTCCAGTGTACAAGATGAGTGCAAGGTCTTCAGCGGCATCAATCTCAACTTTCGGAGCCTTTGGCTCATAGCTGACTAGGATGTCTTCATAGAAGATGGTTCCCTCCTGGTGATACGGGCTTTTTGGAATCTTGCCCAGAAGCCCTCCGAGTACTGCCTTGACCTTCGGAAGCTCGGTCTTTACACTACAGACCACCACAGTGCCTACATCAGTTCCCTTCACTGCCTCATAGGTAGTGGGCGTGAAGGACGGGTGATCCATACAGAAGACCGCCTTGACTCCGGCGTCCTTCAGTTGGAAGTTCAATTCACCAGCCTTGTACTGTGGGTTACAGGTGACAACAACTGCTCCTGCCTTTAGAATCCCAAAGAAGATTGGTGGATACTGTGGCAAGTTGGGCAGAAAGATTGCGACGCGATCGCCTTTCTTAATACCTCGACTTACCAAGAAGTTGGCAATTCTCTCCGCATGATCCCTGACTTCACCAAAGGTCCGAGTGACGCCTGAAAAGATCGTCGACGTCGCTTGGCTGTAGTTGTCTGCTGCTCTGTCTAGGATGGCATAGAGCGGCTCGTCAGGATAGTCTATCGTTTTCTCAACGGTTTCTGGCCATTTGTGTTTGTGCCAGAGCATTTCATCCATGGATTTATCCTCTCCGTTACTCTCTCAATTCATTCATCCACCGCAATAGGCCAGAAGCCATGCGGTTGACATGGCCGTTTTCTACTACAATGGTGTTGATAATTCCTTCTGCTGGCAAGATTTCTACTGTCACGTGTCATCAGACCATGTTTTTCTCAATCTTGAAGTGCAGTTCCTCCTAGCGCAACAAATAAGAAAGCTGACGGAGCAGTTTCGGTATTACTGGTTCGTACTCAAATGAACCAACCCAAGGGGAATATCAGTGAGCTACCCAATTCTGATAGAGCAATCCAACCAAATCCTGAGAGAACTTGTGGATGCGGGCCAACAGGTCTTAGGCTATATCTACCCACACGTACCTCATGAGATAGTCATGGCCCACGGACTCACACCGTCTCTGGTGCGAACTAGTCGTACTACTGTTGGGGCATATGAGGCCAGCCTGCAGACCTTTTCCTGCTCGCTCACACGCAACCTATTCAGCCAAAGAGTCAATGGGAGCTTCCCCCTTCTCGCTGGAATTGTGTTCTCGAGCAACACCTGTGATGCACTCCAGAACGTTGCAGACGTATGGCGGCTGAGATTCCCTGAAGATCATGTGATTCGACTCACCTATCCAGTGGCGGATTCAGGTGACCCTGGCACTCAGTACCTAGCCAAGGAAATCAAGGCTTTCTCTGATGCTCTAGAATCGCTCTCTGGAGTCGCTTTCCAGAAGGATGCCTTCATAGAGGCGGCATCAATAGTCCAAGGAATTCGAAATGGTCTCCAACTACTGTACAGCGCCCGGCTGATTAACCCGAGTCTGATCTCGTTCGGAGCACTATCTGAGCTTGTTGGCGATTTTCTGACCGCCCCAACAAGGACAGTCCTAGCTAGAATCGAGCAGAAGTGGTCGGAAGTGCTGGATAGCCTGAAGAAGGAGAAGCAAGATGGCGTTGTGGAGAAGGTTAGAACGGCCCTTTTGAGCCAAGACCTCAGTGGCATTGAAGTCACTATTGACCCCGCCGTGAGAATCGCTGTCATCGGAGGTATGGTTGAACCGACAACGATTGCTGACCTCATCGGCAATGTTTCAGGAATGAAAGACAATACGGTCGTTTTGGATATCCTGACATTCGGCTTCAGGACAGTCTTCACACCACCAGTGACTACAGCGGGTGATCCATTTGATAGCTCAGCACGTTCAATTCTTGGTGCACCCGGCGAGCCGACCCAGGAGGGTTTGCCAAAGCGAATGCGATTCCTTAAGGACATCCTAACACGCTTCTCGATAGGGGGGCTAGTCGTGTGTGAGCAGTCATTCTGCGATCCTGATGAGTTCGAGGCACCATCATCAGAGAGGGCTGCGGCAGAATCTGGAGTTCCGACTGTGAGGCTTCCAATAGATCCAGAACTCTCGGACAGGGCTCGCCTTGAAGGTCGCCTACAGACCTTCCTGGAAACCCTTGACACAAGCTAGAGGAGATAGTAGAATGAGCGAAGAAAAGCCCTATCGACGTTTAGAAAGCCAAGATCTGCTACAGCAGATTGCGTTCCGTCACGGACTCGAGGCAATGGCTGCGAGCGAAGAAGGCAGACTAGCATGGGTGACTTCTGGTTTCCCTGTAGAGATTCCTGTGGCCATGGACGTATTCCCGACCTACCCTGAGCAAGCAGGCGCCATAGTGGGAGCATCCAAGATAGGTCCTGAAGTTTGCGGATTTGCTGAGGACTTAGGCTACTCACAAGAGCTGTGTTCGTATGCTCGGGCAAGCATCGGGTCAACCAATCGCCCTGATGACACTGCAATGGGGGCTCTTCCAACGCCACAGGCACTGTTAGCCTGTAACAATATCTGTGGAACAGTGCTCAAGTGGTACGATGCGATATCTGAGTTGACCGATGCACCTGTGTTTCTATTTGATACTCCGCCTCTGGAGGGTGAGCAATTGCCCCATCATCGTGCCTATGTACGCCGTGGCGTTGACCGCTTGGTAGAGTTTCTGGCTGACACATTCAATACCAAGCTGGAAGACGAGAAGGCTACCAAAGTGGCCAGTCTTTCAAGCCAGGCAATTCGTCTTTGGACTGAAGTACTGAAAACCTGTGCCAACAAACCAAGTCCTCTCAACTGCGCAGATAGATTTCTGACAATGGCACCTGTAGTTTCAAGTCGCGGCATGGAACACTGCGTGGAGTTCTATGAAGCACTACTTGCCGAGGTTGAAAAACGTGTCAAGGAAGGCATCGGAGCGATTCGTGATGAACAGACTCGTCTTCTTTGGGACAACATCCCTCCGTGGTTTACACTCAGGTTCTTTAATCAACTTGCAGCAAGAGGAGTTGGTTTCCCTGCAGATACATACACACATGCTTGGTCAGGTGCAGTCGAAGGATCAGACATGGCTTCGATTCTCGATGGGGTCGTGGATGTCTACTCCAATGTCTACCTCAATAAAGGACTAGAGGCGAAGGTTGACAAGATGTGCGAGCTCATCAAAGACTATGACTTAGATGGGTTTGTTATGTTCTCTGTCCGTTCATGCAAAAGGTACTCCCTAGGTCAGCTTGTATCCAAGGAAATGGTGACAGAGAGAACTGGAGTTCCAGGTGTGGTCATAGAGGG
>JBHLOD010000094.1:0-5866 GCA_048940825.1 Promethearchaeota archaeon
GCAGTAGTCCATGTGTTGCCATAGTCGTCACTCTTGGCCACTGTCAACTGGGTGAATAAGTCGGGGTCACTCGTATTCAGGAAATAGTCCGGCTCGAATTCCAAATATGCATAGTAAATGCTGCCGTCGTGCCAATAGAGCCATGGATCTGATTGATGAGTGAACTCGCCACCAAACATGGGCATATCGAAAGGTTCTGTCCAAGTGGTTCCTCCATCAACAGATTTCGCGATGCTTACTCTCAGCCCTGGGCCATTGTGCAAGTCTGCGTTCTTCCATCCTGCGAAGATAGTGCCGTTGTCACCAATTGCCACCGATACCTCAGCATGATGGCCATATTGGGAGTCATCTGTGGATAGCAACAAGTTGCGTGAGAATGCCACAATCTCATCTTGTTCCTGACTTGAGGTCGCGTAACCAGTTGTGACAGGAACTACTGCCGTCAGAATGAGAATAATGAGCAGTGTACATCGTGTTCTGGATGCTGTGAGAGTAGCCATATCTGAATCCAACCTCTGCAACACACAGTGATTATGCACTCCGAAATGAATGGTTTCAGTAATACTCTTTGGTTTGAAGTAACCGCCAGCCCCTCAGTCTTACCTGCATTACAATGGAACAGACGATTTCCATGCTAATACCCGGCCATTACCCGTGCATATATTGCGAAGCATGGACAACATAACATGGCTCTTGAAGAAACTCTTCTAGGTCTGGCCGCTGGGCTACTCGTTGCCTTGACAGTCTATCTCGCAATGAACTGGCGGCTAAAGCATAGAATTGCCATGGTAGAAGCAGAGTTCAGGGCTCTGTGGGCTGAACAAGAGGGCGACATAAGAAGAGATGCTAGCAAGCGGAGTCGCTATGTGCTAAAGGGCAAGATTGCCGAGCACATGGTGCCATTGTTGAGCGATATCTTCAGATACAATCCTGCGGACGCACGGTTCATTGGGGCACCGATTGACTACTTGATATTCGATGGCTACACCGCCGTCAAGGATGGCAAATCGGAACTTCCGATCACTCTCGTTCTGGCTGACGTGAAGACGGGTGATGCTCGTCTGAACAGAACAGAACGGAAGATTATGGAGGCTGTTGAAGCTGGAAGAGTCAAGTGGGAAACGATTCGCATTGACTTCTGACCATTCTGGTTCTTTGTACCGTCCCGACCGGGTGTCCTCCACCCGACGCTGTTCCGCCAGACTTACATTGTCACGATTTCGTATGAGTATCGTTGCATGAGAGGTGTTCATGAAAACAATGTTTGATATGTTCGAACATAGACCGGGGAAACTATGGGGGTCCGCCCTGCCTGAGACTAGGAAGGACCTTGAGGAGATTGCGGATGCGGGAATCAAAGTGGTAATATCCTTGGAATCAAGATTCGGATTCCCTGACTTCTCTGGACTCGAACTTGAGCAGCATCATATCACTATCCCAGATTTTGGCATACCCTCTCCCGACAATGTACGCGAGTTTGTAAAAATAGTGAAAGACTCGCTGAACCAAGGCAAGCCAGTGTTGGTTCATTGTCTTGCTGGATGCGGAAGGACTGGAACAATGCTCGCTTTGGCTGAAGTCTATCTGTATGAATCAGCTGATGGCAGGTCAGCCATCGATCGAGTTCGCGAATCCCGTCCGTGCGCAATAGAAACTGACGGACAAGAAGAGGTCATTTTGAAGCATGCAGAAACGCCTATTGCTGAGTTAAAGCCGAAATAACTGAAAATGAATGAGTTCTGACTAAATGACTGGTGCGTCGCAGAAGCATTCCATCATCAACGCACGTATGACGGCGTCATTTACTTGGCCTTCATCAGGGATGCCTTCCAGAAGCACATTGCAGATTCGCACCGTGGGAAGACTTGTCACCACATCGTTGCATCCACTGCCTTTGTCCTCGCCCTTGTCGACGTCTAGCTTACAGATTACTCCATCAGAAACTCCAAATTGAGAAATGGCTTCAGAAAGCAGCTCTTTCGCTACATCACAGAACAGGCAAGCTTGACCAGTGTATAGAATTATACATCCGATTCTTCCGCATGCCGTCTTCGTGAGGCTGTTTGATATCTGCATGGAGTGTGCCACGTCCATTCTACATCAGGTTATATTATAAGATATTCAAGTATTATAAATCCTCGTATATCCTAATATTTTCGTCGAATCTATCCCAGATGGCATTTTTCTGCACTTCTGGGCACAATCTGGTTTACTTCTTAAGGCAATAAACCCGCATGTTACTCCCAAAACACAAACTCTCGTTATGTGCTACCTGGAGATTTGACATTCGGACATCAAGTCAGCTGAGCGAAGCGCATTGCGGAGAAGTCTTATTGAGATACTATTCAACCACGCCCATGTCCAAAACATATGCAGCGGTTCCAAAGTCTGAAACCAAATCTCGAGCAACGAGGCTCCAGAGCCTGCTAAGAAGCGAGGGGCTTGATGGAGCACTACTCATGTCGGTTGCTGAGCTGTACTACTATTCAGGAATAGGAAGTCCGGGTGCGGTGTACGTGCCTGCCGATGGAGAGCCGGTTCGTCTGTCAGAGCGCAATCTCGACCTTGTCAAGACACACTCTCCGCTCAATGATATTCGACCGCTGGGCAGATTATCAATGCTCTTCGAAACTCTCGATGCGGATTCTGCATCCCAAGTAGCCATTGAAGGAGATGTCATGCCTTATTCGCTTGTGACATTCCTCCAGTCCATAGCAAAAGACACTCGCCTCGTAGATGGAAGTAACCTATTCAGACAGATTCGATCAGTGAAATCGGACTACGAGATTGACCTGATGCAGAAAGCTGCCACTCTTGTTGACCAGTCGTTTGACTACTGTGCAGAAACAGTAGACCCAGACATGACAGAGATAGACCTAGCACTCAGACTCGACTCATGGATGGTCGAGAGAGGTCACGCCGGTTTCATAACCACCAGAACTTTCAACACGGCAATGGTTCAGTATTCCTATGTGGTATCAAGTGGGGGCTCAACTCTGAACACGTATTTCACGCCTATATCGGGTCAGGGCCTCTCTCTCAAGTACACCTTTGGATCCACGCGGAGGAAACTGGGTAGAAATCGTCCGTTTATAGTTGACACTGTTGGGAACTGTCAGGGATATCTCTCAGACACGACCCGGACATTTGTCTGCGGGCAGTTTGCTCCTGAGATTCGCGACCAACTCGACGCTCTGTCACAGATTAAGGAGCTCATCATCCGTTCGATGAAGCCTGGAAACAACTTAGGTGAGCTATATAGTGAAGTAATGAATCTGAGTGATGAGCTGGGCATCCACGAGAACTTCATGGGTACTAGCTCAGACAAGGTAGTCTTTCTTGGCCATGGTGTTGGTCTAGAGCTGGACGAGCTACCTGTCTTCTATTCAAAGGGTCCAGATCTCTCTCTCGGAAACACACTCGCCTCTGAACCCAAAATCATCATCCCGGGAGAGATTCTATTGGGCATTGAGGACACTTACGCTATTACAGAAGACAGCCACAAGATTCTCTCGAGAGCACCTGCAACCTTCGAGATTTGACTTCACAGCTGCGAGGCAAGGCGACTGCCGAAATCCAATGCACGTGCTGTTTCATCCTTGGCGAGTGGTCCCTTTCTGTCATCAACAAGTGCCGAGAAGCCCTCTACGACTAGGCTTAATCCAGGCACCTTGTCTTGAATCACCGCCTCGAGCTTCTTCAATGCTACGCCCTTGTTGCCACCCGTGTAGGTGTCAAAGGCCGCTCCAGTCTTACCCTTTAGACCAACAATCGCAACACGATCTAGGAACTTGAGCATGTTTCTGGCGGGCTCCTGATTGTGATTTGGACACCCAATGATGATTATGTCATATGCTGCGAGGTCATCTGTGTGATGTATCTCTCCTGTCTTCATAACCTCGCATTCTATGTTGCCTGACTGTTTCATGCCTTCCGCAATACTCTCTGCAATCTTCTTGGTGTTTCCATAGATGCTCTCATAGACAACTATCGCTCTCTTCATAGATTTCGTCTCCTTTGTCAACCTGCTTGTTTGAGCGCTGTGATTGCCCGGGATACCGCCTCGTGAGTCTTCTCTAGATCCTCGTCAGAATGTGAGAAGGAAAGGGCACCCAGCCCATGGTAGCCAAACACTCCATTCTCCATTAGGAGGCCTTGGAAGTGGTCCAGCTTATCATTGTCAACGGCCTCTCCGAGGCTTGAACCAGTGAGAATCTCATCCTTGAGCGGTCGCTTCAGAACATTGATGAACATCACTGACCCCACACCTGTCGCAATTGCGTCAAAGTTCTCCTGGTCGAAGAGGCTGTTGAGTCGATTGCGGAACGAATCACCGCGTCTGTTCAAGGACTCATAATCTGTGTCAAGCTTTTCCAGCTGTTTCAGTGTGGCAATTCCTGCAACCATGGTCAAGGGGTGGCTTGAGAAAGTACCGCCCCCTACCCATCGACCCCCGGGGGTGCCAGGTGCGGCGAGTGTCATGACGTCTTCGCGGCCTCCATAGACGCCCAAGTGCATTCCTCCACCTGCTATCTTTCCTAGAGTCAGAAGGTCTGGTTCTACTCCATACCTGTCTTTTCCTGCAGCCCCATAGACGAGCCGAAATCCAGTAATGATCTCGTCGAATATGAGTAGAATTCCTTTGGATTCCGTTACTTCACGTAGGTATTGCAGGAAGTCCTGCTCTGGAGGAAGGCCTCCACCGGCCCCGAGGATTGGTTCAATAACGATTGCGGCCAGATCGTCACCATGAGTCTTGATTACTGAGTCTACACTATCGCGGCTGTTGAACTCAAAAGTGACTCCGTCAAAGAACGGGTGGTCTGAGAATGGATGACTGATGTGATACCCTAAGGAATCATTGCCGCCATGCCATCCACCCCATGCCTTGGCAACCTTCCTTCTCTTGGTGAAAAGACGAGCCAACCTTACCGCGTACATCGTGGCTTCACTACCGGTGCTGCAGAATCGCATCTTAGAGAGCGTTGGGATTGCCCTCTGAATCGCTTCTCCAAGGGTCACTTGATGCTCGTTGAGAGCGCCAAGGTGGCATCCGTTCGGAAGCTGCTGCTCGATTGCTTTCCTCACTTCGGGATTGTTGTGTCCAAGAATCTGAGCATAGTGAGTCATCCACCAGTCTACGTATTGGTTTCCGTCTACATCCCAGATATGACCGCCTTCTCCTCTAACCATGTACGGTGGATAAGCGCCGCACCTGTCCATGGCGAAAGTCCTGAGATTGTGATTGATTCCCCCAGGGAACACGTGACACGCTCGTTCGAAGAGTTTCTCTGAGCTGGGAGTTGACTTCTTGTAGGCTTCTAGCATCTCAAACCACCACTTCACGAAGACATCTGATTCCTGCCTATCTCCATACTCTTTCCGTATTGTGCGGGGCTGGTAGGTCCTTCATGGTCTTCAGACCTGGTTCTGATTGTGCAACAATCGGTATCATGTTAACAACCATCGCCACCGTCCCCAAATCGCCGTGCACTCCTCCCTCGATGCGCTGTACTAGGTCCGGGTGCCCCTTGATTCTGATCTCATCATATTCAGGAGTCGCCTCTGCGTAGGCGAGGAAGTCCAGTGTGACAAGTGTCTTCCCTGCTTTGTTGCCAACGCCCCTGCTTTTGAGCCCCAAGACTCCTCCCTTTTCAACAGTGGCAAAGGGGGTAGTAACTTCCCTATCGGCTACAACTGGCTCCACTGGGAGTTCTTCAACATGGTCAAGTCCAAGGTTGAGAGCGTCTCCAACCATCCTGATGGATTCGTCCAGCCCTACGTGCCCTGTTATTACACCTTCGTCGATGGATTTCCTGAACTCGTCCTGCGACATTCCTGTACCAATCTTCTTCTGGAACGAAGC
>JBHLOD010000095.1:0-5862 GCA_048940825.1 Promethearchaeota archaeon
CCTTGCACTGGAGAGTTGAATCAAGACGACAAGAACATGGTGCTGGAGGAACTTGGGGATCTCATTCTCTCAGGCCACGTTCATAGAATCTCAATGGAGCGAGAGAGTGTCCTAGTGAATGAGTGCATTTTGACCCGGTTCGCAGTAGCGTGCTCTGAAGTGCTCGGCGCGGAACAGATACAACACACTGCTCGCAGTATTCTTACATCTGGAATAGCGACGCATCCATGGCTATCCAGAGTAAGAGTCCACGATGACCTATCACTACAAAGTGTCCTTGACGAAGCCATGACCCCCAGGGACTTCGACATGCTCGCTGAGGCTCTCGAGCAATTTCTCAATAATCTTGTCGATACGTTGTCGGAAGAGATGGAGCGTAGCGACGTCATCGATCTTCTGAAGTATGCTCGCTGGAGCTGCCAAGAAGACTGGATACCTGGACTGACCGAACCAGTGCTGTAGACACACTCCTGAATGCAGAATGGTCATCCTCCGCCGCCCATATAGAGCGCCGCAAGTTCTTGATCCCTCTTGGGCACTGGGTCCTGATCCCTGTCAAGGCGTTGTCGGTTCTCCCATACTGCACGTGCCAGCCCGTCTGCCATCTGCCTTCTGTTCTCAACACTCTGTGCGGCCTGCCCGTCGCCGCTTTGCTGAAACACTTGGGCCGCTACAGCGTAGTTGCCTGCAGCTTCTCGAAGATGGTCGCTAGCATCTGAGAAATATATCTTGGCCTTCGAATCCGCCCCTTTCTTGAACTCTACCTCCGCCAGAAAGTCGCTCTTGGCTCCCTCGATTCGGCTCAAATCTCCCTTGAACTTCAGGACTACAGCCTCGAGCTGTCGGACTTGGGCCTCCACATTGTTCTTGCTTCGTATCTCTATTCCCTTTACGCTAGCCAACTCGTTTGCGGCCGCTTCAAAGGCCGCCAAGGTCTGTTTTATTCGCCCAATTGTGGTTTCATGGGCCTCGATGGTGCTGTCAGCCGAATCGTCGTCCGCTTCTAGCTGCGCAAGCTCATCCGCCATGGAGCTGAAGTAATTTGCTCTCTCCATTTGAGACCTAAATGCCCATTGTTCAGCCTGCCTAGAGTATACCTGAGCCTCGGAAGCGAAGGCGGTTGCCAAGGCAAGTCTGCCGAGGTCAGTGAGCTCCTCTGCAGATGCTCTCTCGCCAATCACCTTGTAGTAGGACGCCGACTCCACGGCATGTAGGTTCTCGAGTATCCTAGATAGAATGAACTTCACTCCAGTCTGCAGCTTTGAACTCAGCTGGAACTGTATCACATATTTGACATTGTTTAGAATCGCTATTGTCCTGTTTCTCAGGTTGCCTACTTCCTCATCCTCAAGGTCCAAACTCAGAAGGATTCCTAGAGTGTCGAGCCCCTCCTTTATTGCCTCCAGTGACTCAACAGGCTCTTCCGTCATGTGAGCACGTGCTTCATCTAGTGCCTTGCTCACGCTCTGGATAAGTGAGGTCTTTCTGATTTGCTTGGCGAAATCAATTTGCTCTGCCACGCCCTCAAGAGCATCAGTCTTCTTCTTCTTCTTCAGCAAATCCTCGACGAAAGAGAAGGTCGTCAGGTCGGCTTGGATAGCAGCTGTCAGTTCTCTCGTCTTTGCCAGTTTCTCTGCCTTCTTGAGGTCCTTGAAGATCTCCTTGAGAACAGTAATTGACTCATCTCTGTTGTTCATTCTTATCAGTTCTGAGAGTGTCTGTACTGCGTTCTCTGCTCTGCAGAAAAGAGACTGGGCCTTCTTGTGCTTCCTGTCTGATTCCGATTGTATTGCGTTCTCTACGAGCTGAAGCTCTTTCCTGAAGCATTTCTCGGCACGTCCGAAATGCTCTGATGACACTTGGTACAATTTCGATGCATCTTCCAAGTTTCCTGCTCTCATCTGTGCATCTGCTATGTCATTGTAGGTCATTGCCAAATAGACCTCACTCAGCCCTGCAGTGTTCTGTTTCCATGAGTTTATCATGGATATTTTCTGCTTGTGCGCTTTCTTGTTCTGCATGAAATAGGGCAGAGCTTCATTGTAGAAGTCCGTCGCTTCCTCGAAGATAAACGAGCTCAGGATATCTCGCCATATCAACTCGTCGAAGGGATTGAACGCTTGACGGAATGTACTCTCTTTTCCTATGAGTTCATTCAGGAATTCATCGTAGAACTCGGCTTCGGCAGTCTTGTTGTTTCCGAGAATCCCGGCCAGCTCTTTGTCGTCTTCATCACGTCCTTCGCTCATCAGAGAATACGCCTTGTGACCTAGAGCAACTCTTCTCAGCTTCTCGGTCCCGTCAGCCTTTGACGGTACTGCTGAGAACGGCTTCTCCAGCATGGTGAAGACTTCTGCGAGGTGGGCTGAAGCACTCTTGAGCTTGTCTGGATGCTCGCTCTCTATGAAGGGCCCCTTCGCTGCCGCGGCCTGATGGAGCCAAGCCAAGACCTTTGCCATCCATACATCCGCAAGCGTTTCTTGTGCTTTCGCAATCAGCTCCTTTAGAGCATTCTCCAGCTGCTCCTTCGTGTCTCCCTCAGAGTGAGTTATTCTCTCGCGAATATAGGATATGTCAAACTCCTCGCCTCTGATTTCATCACTGAACTCTGCAATCTCGTCGTAAAGCTCTGTGAAGGCATCATGCATAATGATACGCTTCTTCTCAAGCCCAGGGATATCATCAATATCATGCAAAGCAAACTCCTTGACCGCGTCTTGCGCCTGCATGTTCAATTCATAGAGTCTGCTGGTGTAGACGTCGACGTCGTCAGTGCCACTGTGAACTCGTTTTTCAGCCGTTTTGCTTGTCACGACGAACGCTCCCAGCCAGTTCTTCGTTTCTCACCATAGGGTTCAGAGGCTCTACTTAAGACTAATTGGGACGCGGGACTTAGACTAACGAGTATTCTATTGCTGCAAAGAATTCGACTGTAATGGACCTGCTGGGGCGCATTTCTATGAAGTGCGAAATCGGATGGTCCTTCCGTCACGATACTTGACTACTCGTCCATCTTGGACTAGAATGTTCAGAACCTCACTAGTTCTGGAACGTGATCTGCCCCAAAGTGGTGCGAGCTCTGTTGCCGTTAGCCCTTCGTCCGCCTCTCTAAGCAGGCCCACAAGTTTCAACCAGCTTGCATCCCCTTCTATAACGCCCCCTTGGTCAGGCAGGAGCATGTAATCCCCTCTGTTTGCTGGACTAATCCCACTCGAACCTACGCGTTCAAACCGAGCACTCATCTGCCGCACTGTTTCTTGGAGTTCGAGTACGGTTTCGCGTAGCTCCTTTATCTCGTACATCAGTTCATCCATCTTGGGTCTTGACATATCGAATCTCCCCTATACACTTATGATGTCGGATCGGAACTCCCGGTAGTTCCGCTTCTTGCGCTTCTTCTCCATCTTCTCTTTTGCCTCTTCTACCTCAAAGCTGGCCTCTTGGATCGGGATATACTCTTCTAGGACCTCGGCTTCGTTGACGGGTGTTGGTGGAATGGGTACTTCTTGTTCGATTCTACCTCCGGCCTCGCGAGCACGGACATTTGCTTCTTCTTCACTCTCTCCGCCGCTTCCTTCTCTCTTGGCAGTATCATTGACTGCCGATTCAACCTGAGGTAGTCCGTACTTGTTCTCTTCCTGATACTCGAACTCCTCAAGTATCTCTCGCATCTTCTTTGAACATTCGGTTCTCTTATGGCGATATGACATTATGATCTACCAGCAATAATCGACAACAATCGACAACAATAATCGACACTTGAGATTGCAGGTTTGCTCATATAAGGTTTTGGTCACTTGTCTGACATCGATCTTGCGAAAGTCATGTAGCCTGTGTGGCCAACCATCCAGGTTGTTGGTCGCGTCTTCCCCTCACGTACCATAATCTCTCGCTGGAGGACTTCCAAGGTTTTAATCATCCCCCAGTTGCTTCCTTCTCCGAGTTTCTTGCACGTCTTCATAGACTGTTCAATTGTAGGGCTGTAGCAGGCGAGCATGCGGCTAGGTTTCAGCGCGTGATGAGCCGCATCCACTACATCCCAGGGGGTAGCTAGGTCAAGAACAACTGCATCCACATCTTCCTCTTCGATGCCATCCAGGATGTCCTTGTGATGCATGGTTATGTTCTCTGTCAGTCCATGCCGTTGGAGATTCCTCTTGGCACCGTTGAACATGTCTTCTCTGACTTCGTAGGTATAGACATGCCCAGTAGCACCGACAGCCCTGGCAAGTATACCCGTAAGGGCTCCTGACCCAGTTCCCGACTCCACAACTCTGGAACCGGCGACTATCTCACATTCTATCAGGATTGTCCCAGCGTCTTTGGGGTACACAATCTGTGTGTTTCTACCCATTGCTATTTGAACATCAGTCTGGTTGGGCCTATGAATCTGAAAGACTGCGCCGGAGTGGCTCTCGGTCCTTTGTCCGAACGGACGACCGATGAGATCATCATATTGGATGATTCCTTTGTTGGAGTGAAATGCCTCCCCTGCCTTCACTTTCCTGATCCAGTTCCTCTTGGCATCAAGAAAGATGTAGACGAAGTCACCATCCTGAATTGAATCGTGCATGAACAGTTCTCAACAGCGTTCACGTTTTTAGTCTTGTGTGGCAAGTCACGTAGCCTGCCAATCTATTAAAGCCCAGACATTCATACATGATGTTGAGAGCGATAGGAAGTGATGTCGAGCAAATCTCCAGACATCATTGGTACGTATGCTGTCGTTGCATCATACATTCTGATGATTGTTGGGATGGTGATGTTGGTCAATGCGTCCACCAATCCCTACTTGGCGGGTGACATAGTAATTCTGTTCTTTTCAGGGATGTTGGCGGTTGGAGGGATAGTGCTGCGTGTGGTGGGAGCCTTCCTCTGGGGGCCGGGGTCCAAGAGCCATCGTGAGGAAGACACAGTTATCGAGATTGCAACAATGCGGCAGAGCGTCACTATCTCAGACTTAGAAACAGAAACTGGCTATGCTAGGGAACGCATCGAGGAGATTCTGATAGATGCCCTTGTGCACCAGAAACTGACCGGCTATCTGGAGGGTGAAAGGTTCGTGCGCGACACATCTGTCAGCCCATGGCAACCTGACTTGGCCTGGGTCGATGATGAAGAGTAGCGTTGGGGCTGCAAGCGCGCGTGTCCCACAAACCTTTATTCGATTTCAAGGCGCGGCTATCCTGAGGGAGTCTTTTGGACGACCACCACCACTCAGAAGATAATGCTCTGCGAATAGATGGAAAACCCGTCGTAGACAAGCCAGTAGACCTTTTCCCGAAGGATGCACTTCGATATCATCCCGGGGTGGAGGAGCCTCTGGACTTGCTTGTGGACGCAGGAATGGGTGTAATCGTCGGCCGTTCTGAGTCCTTTCACGGAAGGTATCCACATACTGGACTCGGGATGATTGGAGCGGTGACAGAGTCTTGTGATGACATTCTTGAGTCACTCCTTGGAATGCCGGTATACTTGGACCTCGTGAGTCCCCACGTGATGCTTGTTGCCGGCAAGAGGGGCTCCGGGAAGAGCTACACGCTAGGCATAATCTCGGAAGAACTTGCACGTACCATGGAACGCAGAGAAATCGAGGTGGCTGGTGTAGTCATCGACACTGTCGATGTGTTCAGGCAGGGAGTTGAACCGAACCTTGAGCAAGAGGGCCTTCTCAAAAAATGGGGTCTGGAGGCACGGGGGTTTCCAGTTGTGGTCTACATTCCTCATAAGACTTACAACGGGCTTCCTGATGAAGTGAAGAAGAAGGCGCGACTCTCTCCGCTTACGATAAGCCCGAGGGAACTGACAGCCGCTGACTGGGGGTATGTGTTGGAGAAGGGTGGCCAATTGAGCACAGCAATG
>JBHLOD010000096.1:0-5848 GCA_048940825.1 Promethearchaeota archaeon
TTCAAGCCGCAGTCGAGATTGATCCAACGTGCGAGGGTGCTTGGCTGTCACTCGGAATGGTCCAACAGGACCAACACGATGTTCCGGGGGCGATAGTGACATTTCGAACGGCTCTGAATCATCTACCTGAGAGTGCACCAATATGGTGTAACCTCGGCACCATGTACCTCCAGATTCAGGCCATGGAGGGATTGGCTGAGGACGCGTTCCGGAAGGCAATCGGATTTGATTCGGCACTAGGAGTGGCTTGGCTCAATCTCGGACACACTTTTGCTAGGCTCGGTCGCCTAGACGAGGCCGAACAAGTCCTTCGGGATGCAACTGAAAATGTTCTTGATGACTCCAATGTGTGGGTGAGCCTCACATCAGTCCTCATAGAAAAGGGGGACTGCATCGGAGCCCAAGATGCATTTAGCAAAGCGCAAGGTTTAGTACCTTCAGACGAAGGAATGAGGAAGGTAGAGCGTTACCTGGAGCAAAGATGTGGAAGGGTGGTGAGAGGTCCTTCTATGAAGATGCCAAGGAAGAAAGAGGTACCCAAGGAACTGATGGATCTCATGAACAAGGGGGCTAGCTTGTTCCAACAGGGTAGACTAGCAGAGTCAGAGCAATGCTATAGAGAAGTGATTGCGATTGATGAGGAATTCGCTGATGCCTGGGGAATGTTGGGGGCAAATCTCAGCAGTCAAGGCCGCAAGAGTGAAGCGTTGGAGCCACTAGAGAGATCTCTAAAGCTCGACGCATCCAGTGGAGCAACATGGTTGAACTATGGCACAGCGCTCAAACACCTTGGGCGTTTCGAAGAAGCAGAGAAAGCCCTTACACGAGCAACTGAGATTCTACCCGAAATGGTGATGGCCTGGTACAATCTTGGAAACCTGTATCTGGAAACAGGTCAGCTGAAGAACGCAGAGGATATGTATCGAAGAGCCATCGAGATGAGGCCAAACGAACCCAATATCTGGCATAACCTTGGATTGGCAATTGCGAAACAGCGCAGATATGATGAGGCTGAGGATGCACTAAGAGCTGCGCTTAAACTAGATCCCGGTAACACAGCAGTCTGGGCCCTACTTGCAGACGTTCTTGCAGAGTTGGGAAAAGTCGAGGCGGCTGATGAGGCGCGGAGCCGTTCTGAGCGCAGTTCTTGAGGATTCACCAAGGATGAGGGAGGCCATGGCAGGAGCCATTGTCAGAGCTGACGAAAGAAGACCGCCCGTTCCACACTCGTTACCGGCCATGGGTAACCTGACCGATTGACAGTTCTACTCACAATAATGACCCAGCCAACCATCTTGGTTCTCTCGGCACTGTGTCAGATGCGAAGACCAAATCCAATCCATGAAGTGGTCGACCCTCTTCTCTGTGACGCATGCAGCAGGCTTGTGGGTATACAAGACAGCGCTCTAGGTACGCAATTGGAGTCTAGTCATCCCAAGGGCCTGTCCCTTTGGACGGAGAGCTTGTGCTCATTATATACAACCCAATCGCCAGTTGAATTGGGATGGGCCCTGCATAGAAGAGTGGGTCTACCCCAATCTGGAACAACCCCGAAATGATGACTAAGGCAGAAAGTGCATTCGTTAGAGGGAAGAACAGAGTGAGTGCACCCGCAATCAGGGCCCTCCTTCTGGAGATTCGCCCTTCGCAACGGAGCACGACTGCTATCGCGAATAGGAAACCAAAAACACTCATGAAGAGAAGATAGGGTAGAGAGTCCCCGCTTAGAAGATGGAAACCGGGCTCAGTGTGGCCATAAGATGTGCCTCCGGCTTCTACATTGGTCAAGAAAACCCACGTGGCGGCCATGATTGCGAAGTCGATCTCCAGTCCCTCTCCATAGCTGTAGGATGAACTAGTGACGAAGACACCGTAAGGCGCGGCTAATGTAATCATGAACATGACTACCGCGGCCTGTCTAGTTGTAAATCTAATTGGAAACTCAAGGCCCTTACTTGTTCCCAATGCAGTCACCAGACCGATAGAAGTCCAAATCGCAATGCAGCTAATGCGCTCCAACTCTCATATCAATCTAGTGAGATTGAAGGGGACTCGCTCGGTCTAGATTAGGCATCCCTAAGGGGACTGCACCTTGCCGGATGCGAAAACAGCTAGTTCTATAATCGGATTCAAACACTGCTCATTATCTGACCATCATATTCAATTTACAGGGGTCATGGAGCCCCGAACCTGAGTAGAAGTCATTCAGTGTCACCTACAGACACAGAACACCTTAATCATCTACTACTCTCTTCTCACAATCATGAGTCAGCGTAGATATCCTGAAACACCAATCCCTTCGGTTGCAGCTGTCGTTGTCGGGCCCAAGGGCATACTCCTCAAGAGGCGTGAGAAGCCTCCCTACAAGGGCCTGTGGAATATCCTCAGTGGTGTTATCGAAACAGGTGAAACTCAGGAGGAAGCCATAGCTCGCGAAGTGAGAGAAGAAACAGGAGTCAATGCTGATGTGATTAGATTTGTCGATACCTCTGATTTGATAATCACTGACCCAGATGGTCGTGTGGAGTACCACTTCGTGGTCAACGTGTACCTCTTGAGAGCCTCTTCGGATGACGTGCCTCTCGTGGATGGTACGGCAGACATTAGATGGTTTCACCCCAATTCACTTCCAGTAGAGGATATGCAAGATAGTGTTTCGAGGGCACTACAGGCAATGAAGGAACAGTTGCTGCAGCTCATGTAGAACAATACAGAGAAGTTGTTACTTTGATTCAGTCACCAGTCCTGTGAAGTTCTATGAAGCCCCTCAAAACTCGGCTCTTTGTGAACCCGTCCAGCAATAGCGGGTTGGGGCTATAGACACTATTCATTCTGGAGAAGCTGGAGAATAGAGAACAAGGAACGAGTGAGGTCTTGGTTGATATCAGGCTCATAAGGGGTCAATCTTTATCTCATCAATTCGCCATCGGTTTAGGCATACTGTTGTGTCCCTCGATGGCAAGAGACAAAGCTGTCAAATACATCATTGGCGTGAGTTTCATCATATTGGCGACTCTAACAGCCATCACAATCTCAGCGAATCTGGGCCGTCGTCCGATTGACGTCTTTGATGAACCCACACACAACAAGACCCTCTGGGTACAACCAGAGAACTACACATACTACCTAGATATTGAGTTCTACAGCTCTCAGGAAGATGCATGGGCCAGTCAGAACCGGTACGTTGGGTCAACATCCGCGATTCGGCCCTTCTCAGAGGAAAAGAGAGAATCGGTTCTTTACGGTATCCCCAAGACAATCGACTCCCTATGGCTACGCATCGCTTGCTTTGAAGAGGGAGAGAATGAAGACTTGGCCGAGTTCATTGTACTCATGCTCACCGTGGGCACACCACTTTACTTTCGCATTGAAGGTCACGACTTCACGCTCCTAATCACGCCGGTCGTAGAATAGATGTATGAGGAGGTCTGTCGTTGCAGAAACGATATCCGTTCGCGGCGCTAGCCGTGCTGGCATCTACATTCGTCACTCCGATTGCAGAGGTGCACTGGATGTCTGTATTCCTAGAGTTCTTTGACCATGAGCTATACTTCGTATGGGGCACCTACAGCCTGTATAACCATCGGGCATGGATCTATGGGTCAAGGTCCAACCCGTACATGAATCTCGGTCTTCCATATCTAGTGGTTCTCTGGATTGCATGTGGAATCGTCTTGTCGGTCATTATCCTCTATTCGTCCAGAACTGACCATCCTCCCCGTTTTGTATGGGTGGTCGTTGCTTCGCTTTATCTGATTCAGATTCTTCTCCCCTTCACTGTCTTTGGTGCTCTGAGAGATTGGGTCTTCACGGAGTATACAACCTACCTTCTGCCTCTCCCTATCCCGTCTTTCCTGACTATCGTGACTCTCGTGGCGCTTCGTCAGATGCGAAGACAGTCAGCCAGTCTATAGTTGGATCGAAGACCCAGCCCGCCATCTGACGATGACATCGGTGACCGAATCGAGTTCCATCGCTGGGAGAATGCAGTTCTTTGAAGTGAGGCACAAAACCAGCGAATCAGCTCGAACCATTTATATCAAACGAACCTTATCGATATTCGTCTGATAGTGGTGCCAGACCACTAACTGAAGGAGAGAGGAGTGGTGAGATTCAAGAAGAGAGTGCTTTTGCTTTCGCTCTTCTTTATTGGAGTTCTAGTCCTCCAGTCTGCTGCAATGGCTGCGGCGATAGCGCCTCCTGGCGGGGGTGGAGGAACGGTCAAGTTCCGACTCTACGGCTACGTGAAGAAGAGTGGCACGAGCATACCAATCTCTGGTGCAACTGTGAAGTTTTACGAGGAAGGAATGACGTACAGGGGCTATACAACAACCTCGAGCAGTGGGTACTTTGACAAGTCAATCTACCTGAGCTCCTTCCCCGAATTCTGGGAACTCAGAGTGACCAAGTCAGGGTATAATCCAGCTTCTAAGATCGTTATGAACAGAGGGACCACTATCAATGTCGGGACGGTGTATATGTCACAGATAGTACTCACGTACACAATTCATGGTTACGTGACAAACATCATCACTGGTGACCCCATTCCAGGAGCGCATGTTGACCTCTATAGGGATAACTATGAGGGATGGTCGTGGATTGGCGAAACAACATCACGTACATTCGGCGACATTGGCTATTTCACATACAACTACCAGGCTACAGACAGCATGGCCCAGTGCAAGGCGATTCCGAGCAAGACGGGATACTATAGTGGCGTCACGGTTGTCGATGTTTCGGGTACTGACGTTGACATGGGGGATGTTCACCTTTTCCCACCTCAGACCGTCTACACAACTCAAGGAACTGTCTTCGACTATTCTACTGGGCAGCAAGTTTCTGGCACATCCGTCAAGGTCTACGCCTACTATGATGGTGACTGGAACTTTGAGGGCTATGCTGACACGAATGGAAACAATGGTCAATTCGTTGAGTTGACTGGAACCTACTATCCCAATTGGGAGGGTGTCAGGATAGAAGTGTCAAAAGCCGGGTACCCGGATGCAAGGAGAGTCCTGATGGGCCCAGGGGCCAACTATGTCTACGACTTTGCCAACGTCTATCTCAACAGCCCGGCCACTAAGTTCGCAGTGATAGTAGGAATTGACGACTACAAGGACGATTCTGTCAATGACCTGCCGTACTCTCATGAAGACGCCAACGAGTGGTACGAATATCTGATCGATATACAGAACGTGCCTGATTCGAACACGTGGGTCTTCGGGGACGACCAAACGGCAAATTACACCAAATACAGTGGACTGGCCACAGAGTCAGCCGTGAAGTCCGCACTCGTGAACGTGGTCAATTTGGCAGATGAGAACGATATCTTCTGCTTCATAATGACTGGACACGGAGGCGGTGGTAACGACTGCTATGCATCTATGTGGGACCTTTATCAGGGAGAAGAAGGTGAGGACGGCAAGTTCTGGGACTATGAGTTCTCAGACATCTTTGAGGATACGGTAGCTGCCCAAGTGTTCATCTTCCTCAGTACTTGTAGTTCCGGTGGCGTGATTCCCGAGATCCAGAGTCTTCCAAATCATGAGAGCTTCTATGTCACGACGCACTGCGGTCCTGATGGTGCCGGGTATCAGTACAGTGAGATAGAGATGTCTTTCTGGACCCATTGGTTTCTCGTAAACGGTCTAAGGAGCTGGTGTCATGACGACCCTACAGTCCCGCTGGAAATTGTCTTCGAATGGGCCGACGATCGGTATGGAGTCGACGGCGACCCAGACAACCCGATGGAGTATGATGGGAACTCAATCGATAACGACTTTTGTCTGACTCAGCCCTGACATCATTGCATTGGGGAACGCGATATCGTCTGCCTCTCAGTCGAAAC
>JBHLOD010000097.1:0-1598 GCA_048940825.1 Promethearchaeota archaeon
TGGAGCCCCAGGCGCGATTTGAACGCGCGACCTGCTGATTACAAGTCAGCCGCAATGGCCGGGCTATGCTACTGGGGCATAAACCGGAGGTCTTCTTGAATGCATTATAGAGTTTTCGTACTGAGGTGGATGAAGATAGCCTAGCTGACACCTTACAATGTAAACGTCTACTTGTCGTGGTAGACATTGTCTATGATAACCGCATATGCAAGTAATGTAAGCCTATCTGCATCTAGATCCTCAAGGTGGATGACATAGCGATCCTTGAAGTTGAACGCTGGAGCGAAGACGTCACGCCACTTGTCTGCCTTCTTTATCACTGCATAGACTTTCTTCTTGTCTTTAGGGTCAGTAATCTGGAAGTTCCACTTCATCACGCCACCCTGTGCCTTGTAGATGTGTTCCTCCTGTGGAGTGTAGAAGTCGACTGATCCTCTGAAGGCTATCATTGGTCTCTTGCCACGACCTATCAACGTGCCATCTGGAGCCTTGACCTCGTAGATGGGTCGTGCAGCCATCAGCTTCTTGTTGATTGTACACAGAAGAGTACCGTCTGGCTCAAAGAGCTGAATCTCAGCACGCAATGATAGTATCTTTCGTGTCATTTGACCAATCTTGTTCTCATGCTGGTCGTATATGTCACCGCCACCGAATCGCCAAGCTTTCTCATGCATTACATAGAAGCTTACGGTAGGATCGAGAAGACTCATTATGTTCACCTGATGGCTTCGTATTCCGGAACTATTCATTTAAGCTAATTCCGCCTAAATCGACTCGCTTACGATTTGAGGACCATGGAGAAGGCGGCAAACGCCTGAGAAACGCCTAAAAGGCTCAATAATCGTCCATCCGTCACGGACATGTTTATGAGGCAACAGTTGAATAGAATCTTGCACAGTAGGCCTCAAATCCGTCCCGTATGACACGAACGTGATACAAACTAAGAATACTCACAAGAAAAGTAAAATACGGCAGAAGTGATGCCAACACTGTCCGACGTACCATAGGTGATACTAGTTGCAACCCGCACAGCCCGAATTTATGGACACATTCTTCCAGTATATCTTCGGTTTCTTTGACCGACTGTTCTCGACACCTCTACAGCCTTGGATTCCGTGGGGTCCAGGAGACTGGTACTTCACGATAACCACCTCTGTGTTCGTGTTGATAATCCTATACCTAGTACGTCGTATTCGAAAGGGTGGTGGCAGTTCTATTGCTGATGGAGTACGAACAGTCATTGCATCAAGTGGAGACGTTTCAGCGGGAATGTCTGGAGCGAAGAAGCTCGGCTTTCTGAGAGATCCTGCAGACGCTCTTGTTTTTCTCAAGATAGAGGAGAACGCGGTCCAACAGGCACTCACTGCACTGGACTACTACGGGGATCAGGGCGAGATTAACGATACCGTGAAGATGAAGCTTGCCAGTGTCTATCAGAGCAGGCTCGAGTCAATTCGAACTGCAATCGCGAAAGACGAACAACTCAAGGAGATTGTAGCAACCTCAGACGCAGTCGGTAAGGCCCGTTCTGATTATCTCCGGAAACTTGCTGCAATGTCTGGTACCGCTGTCGAAGCCGACGAAACAGGCGGTCCACC
>JBHLOD010000097.1:1698-5819 GCA_048940825.1 Promethearchaeota archaeon
AAGAGCACACTCCAGTCAGAGATGCTCAGAGAGATGGAACGTCTCAAGTCCTTGATGGGCGGAGACTAGATTCTTCCATCCTCATTATATTTCCACGGCATTCAAAGGCACACAGGAGTTTCTCTAGGAAGGCTTTTTGGGTAGCTTGAGGGGAATTCAGACACACCTTGATGGGGTACAGCCAATGTCCAACGCTAAGGTAAATGCAGCCAAGAGTGCCATCAAGCTGATACCCTCGGATGGAGCCATAGGTCTTGGCAGCGGTTCTACTGTGGCCATCTTTGCCAAGGAGTTGGGTCGCAAGACCTCCAAGGGAGAGGTGGAAATACGTGTTGTGCCCAGTTCATACCAAGCATACCAGCTCGCAGTGGAACACAGAATCCCCTTGACGAATCTTGATTTGGACCCAGATCTTCTGCTCACAGTAGACGGAGCGGATGAAGTAGATAAGAATCTCAATCTGACAAAGGGGGGTGGCGGCGCACTCTTTCAAGAGAAGATTGTAGCCTCAGCATCTCAACAACTAATCATAATCGTTGATGAGTCTAAGCTAGTGGACCATCTTGCCACCAAGTTCCAGATTCCCGTTGAGATTCTACCATTCTCACTTGGTGTGGTGTTGAGGAAGATTAAGGCCCTAGGTATGACCCCAACCGTTAGACAGGCTCAGAAGAAGATGGGTCCGGTAGTTACTGACAATGGCAATTTCATTCTAGACCTCAAGTTCCCGAAGCCAATTACTGACCCTGCCAAGGTAGCCGTAGACCTAAAGATGATCCCAGGTGTAGTTGAAACTGGCCTCTTCATCGATATGGCTGATGAGGTGCATGTGGGCAAGGATGATGGTGCCTACATAATACGAAAGTAGGCACTACTCTAATCTCTTCATTGATATACTGCAGTGAACTTGCGATAGCGGTCCGGGTATGCAAGAACATCAGTAGAATGCACAAACTGGTCGATTCCTCCAAGATACCTAGGCAGGGACTTCACATCATCGCTATCTATCTGCTCCAAGATCGCGTCAGCGAAATCATTGCCCTGGATAATCACGAAGGGCCGTTTATGAAACTGAGAAACTCTGTCATCAAGGGGAGCGGTTATTTTCAGTTTATTGTGCATTCGAGCGACATACTCGTAGGCGGAAGTTAGGTGTTTTTCCCTCTCTTTCCAAGAGTCTGCCTGCATAATCCTAGTAAAGATTGGCGTTAAATCAACGGCACAATCAAGTTGTGAAAACGCACTTCCGAACCACTTGATGTACGGAGCATACTGTTTACTCATCAAGAAGCAGAGTTTCATGAGGTCGTGTATCAACCTCCCTGCAATCAGACGCGAACCCAGTTCATCACCAACTTGGCCACAACGACCCATGAAAGCCTCTTCCTGTGATATACGACGCCATTGGCTAGATAGAAGGTACAACCAAACATCTCTTGGATAGTACTGCAGTCTGGCTACAGTCGGTTCCAGTGTACCCAGTCCATCATGAAACACCCGCCCACTCACAATGGTCCTGAGTCGTTGTTCTGGCAGTGTTAGCCAGTCTACAGGACTCAAATCAGCTACAGAATTCAAACCGAGGTAGTTCTCGAAGAAGCCGCTGACAGTTAGAATCGAAACACGATGATCTACTGGTCCTCTCTCAGTTGCCACCATGACATCGCTCCCATCCTCATGCAGACCCAAATTCGTGGGAAATCCACGTACTTCCATTGGTAGCTCACTACGCAGTGTCTGATCTATCTCACCTCGGAGGTCACTATGGTCCGCTTCAGCCAAGAAGATTGTTAGCTTAGGCCCCCAATCATGATCCATGGATTGGGCCGTATCAAATCCAAGCACATCTGAGCCACTTCCCAATCTTCCGGCAGAGTACACTAGACCATGAAAGTGTGATTCTAGGATTGGCTTCACTGCCTCTTCGTAGAATGCTTGACTGAGATCCAATCCTTTCATAAAACTGGCTGGAAAGCTAACTCCGGTCATAGTAGCCACTTCACTCGTGATTTCCGATAAAGTCTGGTCAATTTGGACCTTACGGACACAATGAAAAACAAGTGGCGGGCCCGCCCGGATTCGAACCGGGGATTACTAACTCTCTCCAATTGCCTTTGGCGTTCATAGGAGGCTAGTGCCCTATCCAGGCTAGGCCACGGGCCCACAAAACTCATCGAGTGGTCGGTTCGTTGTTAAAGCTTTTGCAGAACCAATCATTCTGCAATCTTCGCAGTTATCTTTGCACCCTCTTCCAACGCATCAACAAGGGAAGAACCCTGTCTGGTCTTGATACGAATGGCGCTCTCACCGTTGCGACCGATGACAGTTGTGAACAGATACTGGTCATCTGCAAAGACTTCGATTCGCTGCTTGGTGTACTTGCGTCCCGCAACAAGTGTAACCTTCTTCCTACTATAGCTGACCGAAACAGGCACCGTTTCTCCAGGAATCCCTCGGTCTCTTCTCCGTTCTCGTATCGACGGTGTTACGACTCCTCTGACCGGGACCACTACCTTCTCACCTCCAAACGAGAACATCTCATACTCAAGTACTCCGTGTTCGAAGTCTCTGACCTCCACAACTGGTCTGGCAAGGTCTCTCTGAGAGCTACTCATTCCTGTTGGGAGTTTAACTTTCAGAGACAGCGAAGAAACCTTTGACACTCTACCATCTTCTATGTGGACAACAGTATCAACAGTACTGGGAACCTGTCCCAGCTCAACTCTTCCTCCGAGTATCAATCGTTGCAAGGCATCGATTGCTGAGCCTGCATGCACAACTCCAACCATCCCGACACCTGCAGAACGGAGATCAGAATATGCTTGGAAGTCGCTATTCTTTCGAAGCTCATCATAGACCACATAGTCTGGACGAACCAGAAGCAGAACGTCCGCGGCTTTCTCCATACTGCCATCGAGCGGAGAGTATTGTACAATCGCCTCCTCTACCTGAAGGTCTCTCGGTTGTTCCAGAGTCTTGACAACATTGCCCTTCCCACTGTAGAACTCAGCCAAGGCAGCCGCAAACGTACTCTTCCCTGAACCCGGTGAGCCCGAGATAAGAATTCCCTCCGCCCGAGTTTCGAGCCGTTTCATGAGCTTCTCATTTAGTTTGTAGTCCTCTAAGTTCAGCTTCACTATGGGACGGATAGCTGAAATCTCCATCTTGTCCGCAAATGGCCTTCTTGCTATTGCAATTCTTAGGTTTCTCAACTGTACCACTGCAGCACCTTGCTCCTCAATCTCGATGAACGATCTCCTATCCCTCTCTGCTGTTTCTAGGATTGCACCTGCAAGAACATCAAGTTCCTCGTAGGTGAGTAGGCGATCAGACAAGTCCACAAGTTCCCAATTACCGGGCTCGCCTCTCTTGGCTCGAGGCGGATTGTTCTCGACCAGATGTACACTCATGGTCTGTGCGTCAAAAAACGCCTCTAGCGTGAGAATCTCCTCTGCGAGGTCCTCATCATCACCATACCACTCGTCGTTCATTTTGAGTCACCAATGCGATTCCGTAGTTTTGCCTGCGCAACTTTGTAGTAGTTGACCTCGCCGTTCTGATCAACCAGAGCGAAAACCAACCTCTTCCTAGCGGCTGATGCGGACGCGGTCACCATATCAAGGTCATGAAGTGATATCGGTTCGCCCTCTTTCAAGATGTATATCAACTGATTGGCTACTGCAGTACCAGGACGGTCACCACGGGCATAGACTCGAAAGTCAATTCCACCACCAAAACCCTGACGTACTGCATACCCACGACTCCTCAGGTCTCGAAAGACGAGATACCTCACCCAAAGGTCAGAGTCATTTGGATGTAGTTCGTTGACTATATGTTTCGAATCAACAAGCTCTCCAGCTGGCGTCTTCAGTGTAATCCGCTTGCGTTCAATCAGGTGGAGAAGCTCTACAGGCTGAAGTTCCAACCGGCCGTCATCCAGGCGCGTGCCATAGAAACCCTGCTGAGATATTCGGTCTGCCTCACTCTTGTCAACATAGCCCTTTCCCCCCTCAAAGACACTATCAGCTGGCTCCTCATCGGGCTCAGGGATTTCTTCTACCATCTCTTCTTCAAAGTCCTCTGGGCTGAGCAGATCCAGATTATCATCGCCGTTTTCGGAC
>JBHLOD010000098.1:0-5786 GCA_048940825.1 Promethearchaeota archaeon
CACGCCGAACGCTTCGAGGATGATCTTTCCAGCCTCTCTGACCTCTTGAGAACGCTCCTCAGCTTGGCAACCAGGAGAGAAAACTACCTCTGCGCTCGCCTTGATTCGGTCAGGATATAGAGGCAATCTCAGTCTTTCCAGCCGCATGTCACGACTGTCAGCCTTCTCTTCAGGGTCGTCCCAGGGCTCAAAGGCCAGACCGTGGTCAAGCAAAGTCTGATCAACAGAGTGTAGTACTTTGGGCACTAGGTCAGGACGGTGCTCGAAAATACGTGCTCGAATCAAGTTGACAATCTCCGGGATTTCTACGTTCTTGGGGCAGACTTCGCGACATGTTCCACATCCAGTGCAGAGAAAGACCTTGTCACTTGTAGACCAGAATTCAGGTGGAGAGCGACTGAGTTCCACCGCGATGCTTCGCGGACCCGAGAAGCGCTCCAGACCTACTGCGGCCACAACAGGACAGTGTTGTAGACACAACCCGCAGTTTATACAGTGTCCAATCGACAGAACAGTCTCTAGCTCGTCCTCTTTGTACGGAGTTATCCTTTCCTCTTTAAAGACACCTATGATATGCTCATAGTTCTCTTCTTCGGTCAATCAGCCACCTCCCTCGGCAACGTTCGAAGCGGCCGCTTCGCCAGCGTAGTATCCTGTTGCTAGTGCGACACCAAGACCACTCTTTTCCATCGCATAGTTGTACCCAGCAAGTATTGACCCAGCTGCAAAGAGGTTCTCTGCAGCCACATGACCATCCGGATTGACAGGCCTTAGGAAATGGTCGACACTGAGACCACATCCGAAAAGCGGATGACTCTCAGGACTCAGGGAAACCACGTTTGTCAGTCGTTGAGGTCTAGTCCTCCCGGATTCTCTGAACCCCTCAGTCACAGTCATGAGGTCGAATACGTTTTCGCGTAGCCCTTCTACGTCTGCTGCAATGCCTCCTCCTATGTACTTGCCAGTTGCGAGAACAACACTCTTGGTACTTATGCGGACCCTTCTGCCCGGACTTCTAGCTGAAACCTCCGTGATCCTACTTCCCTCTATATTGCAGGGCTCAGCTTCATGCCCAATCAGAAGGTGACCTCCGGTTTCCACGAAGACACTTTCAAGGCTCTTCTGAAGTCTGAAACCTGGTACTGATGGAGGGAACGAGAGCAGCTCGAACGCCTTAGCATCAGTCGCTTCTTCCAGTGCGCTTTGGTTCCTCAGGTTCTCCTCAAGTCCAAGTATGGAGGGAAGTGCAACGTAGGTGGCCCCAAACTGCTCAGCCTTGTTTTTGACCTGTTTGACGAACGCTATCATGTTCTCTTCTCGGTCTAGAAAGCGCGCGATGTTGGTAGTTGACAGATTATGGGTGTGACCAAAAGGAGCTATGTCAACAAGTGCATTCGCCACCTTATGGGGTGGTTCAGCGATTCTTGCTTGATTCTCCAGAAATGTCTTCGAAGCTATCTTGGGATTGAGTTCCTGTGCGCCCTTGATTCCGAGAAAGAGCATGATTCCATCATCATCAACGGCAAACGCTCCAGGCCAAAGGGTCTGCTGCAACATCGCAGTTGGTTTCTTTGTTCCTAGAAGGGTGATTCCCTCAAGATTCGAATCGACTCCTCCATAGAGCTGAGCAGGAGTGGACTTGAGATGTTTCATGAGCCATTCCACTGATTGGGTCACTCTTTCTATTGCCAATCCGGATATGTCGTCATTATCTGCGCTACCGAAGCCAAGGATGCCGTAGGGATGGAGTGGATAGAGACTGGTGATAGCCTCGATTCCTTCACGCGCTGACAGCAGTTGTTGGCTTCCTCCAGGCAAGTATCCTGAAACGTCAATAGCACCTGAGGAGTAGGAAGTGGCACTCTGTCCCTTCCGAATCAGTGTTGTTTCAGCACCGGACTCCTGAGAGCGGATTCCAGCAACAAGTCCCGCCATTCCTCCTCCTATGACCAAGACATCAGTTTCGAGATCCAATCAGCTAACCTCCTCCCACGGCTTTAGGTCATAGTCAAGTTCATACGTCGCCTGATCCAGATTGCCGACACAGGCATAGATGCCCTGAACAAGCTCTTCCTGTGCCAGCTGTTCGCCTCTCATTGGTGGACGTTTGCCCTTCCATCTCTCAGACAAGAAGTCCATGATCTCCAGTTGATAGTCCTCACCATTTAGGTCAAGTTCTTCGGCCAAGATTGATGCAGCCTTGAACGTGCAAAAAGCACCTTGACATTGACCCGTCCCAAGTCTGAGACGGCGGCGGAGGTCATTGAGCGAATAAGGGAACTCCGTCCGTATGACAAAGCGAATCTCAGCTTCAATCACTGGCTCACACGTACACACCGAAGATTTCCATTCAGGATGTCTTATTGTCAGATTCAGAATCTCTGACATGTCTGTACCCCGTCTGATTCTCATCCTTTCCAGGGCATGTAGTGGCATATTGTACTCCTTGCCCAGGCCGATAATATCGACATCACCCTCCATGCCTGGAAGTGGCTGAATGTGCGTTCTACATTCCAAGTCCTTTCCAAGTTTGGTGCATGCTAGGTCGACTGCGTCTTGAGCCATCCGACGACAGACTACTAGTTTTCCTCCTGTGAAGCTAATCAGCCCAGGGATTCCCTGGGGCTCGTGGTCCACAACCTCGAAGCTCCGCGAAACCTCATCCTCTGGAACCTTCCAGGTGGGTATCATGGGCCTTACACCAACCATTGTACGGATTATCCTCGCCTCTCTGACTGATGGCACTATCCACTCGATGCTCTTGAGGAGATACTCTATCTCATCGTGAGAGGCCACCAGTTCGTCTGGGTTCTCCCAAGTAGGAAGGTCCGTAGTGCCTAAGAGAGTCGTATTCTCATGAGGGTACATATAGACCCATCTTCTGTCTACGGCCCGTGTGGTTATTCCTACGTTCACTACCCTTCTGTCTAGGATGATATGAGAGCCTTTGCTCAACCGCAGATCCAGACTAGCACCAGCAAGCTTCGCAATTCTATGGGCCCAAGGGCCGGCCGCGTTTATGACAACCCTGCCCTTTGCGGTTTCAATTTGCCCAGTCAATCGATTGTGAAAGCTGACATCTATTGCCCCTTTCTCCTCAGGTGTCATACCGATTACTTCTGAGTATGTCCGAACATCGGCACCATGCTTCTTTGCATCCACCGCCTGAAGAATGCAAAGGCGGAAGGGGTCGATGAAGAACTCTTCAATATAGCCACTAGCAACCACATCTTGAGAAAGCATGGGCTCGAGTTCCAAAGCCACCTCGGACGCCAAGATGAGGAAGGGAGGCACACCTCGCTGCTCAACACGCTTTGCATACTCCTCCATTCCTTTGGACACACCTCCCGATGAAATCTCAGAGAAGTCAACCACAGGGAAGAGGATTGGGAGCTTCATCACAATGTGCTGAGCTATCTTGCGAAGATAGGTCACTTCTTCCGTGCACATATCCATGAACTCTGGCTCGTTATAGTACTTGAAGCCAGAACTGATCATCCCGGCGCATGTTCCCACAGTGGCGGAGGCGACATCATCCCTCTCCAGAAGGAGAGCCCTTAGACCCCTCATAGCGCAATCACGAACGACTGCTGTTCCGGTACTTCCGCCTCCGATCACGATGACGTCATAGTTGGTTTTACTCATCCTGTTCACAACCTCGATGTAATTTGTTGCTGACCTTCGTACTCTACCCTTCAGTAATGCTCCAGAAGCGTCGAAAGTTCAGCCAAGAGAAGGTTGTTGAAAATCTCGTACTGTGAAATATAGACTGATACATTCTCTGGTATAGGTGGTCTCCTCTCTTCAACGTGGTACATGTTCGCGATTGCCTCATCAAAGGACCCGTAGACACCTGAGCCAACTGCGGCGAGGATTGCCGCTCCCATGACGGCTGAGTCACGAGTACGTGGAAGGACCACTGTCTTATTTGTGCAGTCCGCCATTATTTGTCGCCAGACAGGAGAATTAGCTCCACCCCCGTCGATTATGAGTTCCTGTGCTTCCACATCCACCATCTGTTCAATTGTGTTCAGATAGAAACGGATGCCGTATCCATTTCCCTCCATGATTGCCCTCGCTATGTTTGCCTTTGTATGCCCGAAATTGAGGTTGTACAAGATACCCTTGTTGAGTGCCATGAAGGGGAAGAACACAAGGCCATCGCTACCGGCAGGGACATTCTGGACTGATGCCTCCATCAGCTCGTAGGTATCATCTTCATCCTTCCCTGCGAGGGGTCCATCTGCCCGATAGCACTGGTCTCGATACCATTTGAAAGCCCAACCAGTCCCAGGAAGAACGCCCTCGAGTATCCACCTTCCAGGGATTGCAGCAGGGTGGCTGTACAACACATAAGGGTCTTCGACATATTCGTCTGTGTGGGTGATGACGAAGGTCCCAGTCCCCGTTGCAGCCTTCACGATTCCAGCTTTGACGGCGCCGGTTCCAAGAGCTGAGCACTGCTGGTCACCGGAACCAAGAATCACAGGGGTTCCCTTCCTCAGCCCCGTTGCTTTTGCAGACTCGCCGGTGACCTCTCCAATTGTGGTGCCTGGATTTGCGATTTCTGCGAATTTGTCTGAGGGAATGCCAGTGGCGTCACATATCTCGTCTGACCACTGGAGCGTGGAGTGGTCTATTGGTCCAAATCGGGCGTTGGCTGTTTCCGTTATCATCGCTCCGCAAAGGCGATTGTTCAGAAGCGCATCCAATGTGAGGAACTTGTGGGCACTGTCAAACAGTTTCGTCTTGTTCTCAGACAGCCAAAAGAGCTTCATGAATGCGCGACGGGGGCCGATTACATCAGCAAGCTCTTTTTTCTTCTTGCTTGTCCGATTGTCTGTCCAAAGAATTGTCGGTCCGAGTGCGTTGCCTTTCTTGTCCACGGGGGTCCAACAGTCGCGCGTGGTTGCCATCACCACCGATGTGATGGCCTCCGCTCCATGTTTGAAATCTGAAATGGCCCGCTGCATCGTTGTACAGGCGGTTCTCCAAAAGACATCCGCCAATTGCTCGTGCGTTGTCAGTTCTCTGGGAGGCGAAGGGTACGCCTCATACGCCCTGCTCAACTCAAGGCCCTCTTCATCCACAAGAACAGATCTTGTGCCAGTTGTGCCAATATCGAAGACTGCGAATACACGTTGACTCATATTCATCACCGAACTAGGCTGATAGGTGGAGGCAGAGGAATACGGACCACAATATGAATAGTGGGGAAGGATGGGATGGATTAATTGCTCTTGACTGCGGAGCGCTCAACGTCTTATCTGGTGGTCTTGGATACTACAGTGAGTGCTTGAGATAGTAAATCGCAAGGGGTGACACCTCTCGGGAGGATTCCCGAACTCAGCTGTGGCGCTGATGAAAAGAAACATCTGTTGCAACAAATGATGCCGAAGGGAGCCTAGCTGTGTTTTGCGTGTCTTGAGTAATAGCCTGCCATGGGAAGAAAGGGATTGACGAATGACAAGAATAAGAGTGACAGTGCTCAGGAAATTCAGCCCTGTGGATGTCTTTGGTCATGAGATAAGGTATCCGAGAGGAGAGATAGTACCTACATGCTATGTCTTTGATGAGGGAGAGGAATTCATAATAGACAATCTCGAAAAACCTGAGAAATTCTGTGGATGGGGATGGAAAACAGTAGTGAAAGACCTGGAGATACTAGATTCAGGTGACGATGTGTTCTGGACAAAACCTGGCATAATTTACTCGTGTTGCACAGATGGAGCAAGACCAGTCTGCTTCAAGCTAGAGAGAATCGATGAGTAGGTGATGGATATTCC
>JBHLOD010000099.1:0-5754 GCA_048940825.1 Promethearchaeota archaeon
TTCGTAGACATAGTATTACGCCCATCCGTCGGACTAAAAAAGGGGTTGGGTTGAGTTCCACCATTCCAAAGAGATGAGCTTGAATGACCGCCGTTGAAATCCATGAACTGACGAGGCGCTACGGATACCGTGTTGCACTCAAGAAGGTTTCACTGGCGATTCCCGTTGGCGGCGTTCACGCATTGTTCGGAGCGAACGGGGCTGGAAAGACGACACTCATGAGGATCATCTCAACGCTCCTGCAGCCGCATCATGGATATGCGCGAGTCTTCGGGAAAGACACAGTGGAAGACTCAATTGAAGTAAAGCGAAAGATAGGATTGGTCGGCGACAAACCTCTACTATACGGAGAGCTGACTGGAAGGGAGAACCTGCGTTTTTACAGTTCTTTGTACGACCTTGACATGGTTAATGCGGACCAAAGAATAGAAGATATCTCGGAAAGGTTTGGAGTGAAGGGCTGGCTAGACGAGCCAACCAAAATTCTATCGACTGGACTTCGAAAGAGATTGGATATAGTCAGGAGCGTTCTTCACGACCCGGAGCTGTTTCTGCTGGATGAACCATTTGCTGGGCTTGACAAGGACTCAACCCAGGTGTTTCGTGAATTCATAGACACCCGTCGCGCCGACCGCACAGTGCTACTCACAACACACAATCTTGCGATTGGTTCGGAAATGAGTGATGACTTCATCACCTTGAGAAAAGGAGAGGTTTTGAACCGAGGGCCGATTGCCGAGTTCGACGGCATAATCTGAGGTGTTGGTGATGGGGTCTGGATTGTCTTCTGCTCTCGCGATAGCCAAGAAAGACATTCTGACGCAGATGAGAAAGCGTTTCGAGGTTTTCTCCATGTTCCTCTTTGCGTTGATTGCGGTCTTTGCCCTGGGTCTTGTTCTGAGCTCTGCAGTCATTCAAATCGGAGACACAGTCACGAGGCAGCTTGTACTCACTGAGATAGGTAGCGGAATGCTCTGGGTCGTAGTGTTCTTTACAGGCATGTTCGGATTTGCTCCCGTTTTCATATCCGAGTCTGAAACTGGAACTCTCCGGGGTCTCTCACTGGCACCCATCCCGGCATGGGCTGTGTATCTCGGCAAAGTCATCTATGGCTTCTTTCTAATGGGAATCGTCACAATCTTTTTGGTGCCGATTTCGATGGCACTACTTGGCTTCACCTTTTCTCCAGGTATGTCGCCAATCCTGATACTGGGCACGTTCTGTCTGGGAACTCTGGACCTAGCCGCAATCGGGGCGATGGCTTCTGCCCTGACTATGCCGGCGGAGTCGAAATCAACTGTCTACCCTCTGGTCTACTTTCCCACCGCTACATCTGCTTTGATACTCCTTGTTGAAATCACGAGAATCCTTGCTGTAGGTATTCCTGTGGTCGGACCCGGGATTGGGCAGCTGATGCCACTGATGATCGGCCATCTTCTCGCGATGATAGCACTCTCAGGAACGGTGTTCCACTTTACTCTTACAACTTGAAACTGAACATCAAACGCAATCTTCATATTGAGAGGAGATACGGACACGAGCCCAGACAGGGACGTGTTGACGTGAACACAAAGCGCTGGATCCTCTATGTTGCGGCCTTACTGGTCACATTCGTCTATCTATACATGGTGTGGATATTCGCACCTCCAGAGGCGACTCTGGGAGAATACATCCGGATCTTCTTCCAACATGTCGCTCCAGCGTTGGTCGGTTATGGTGCATTCGGTACAACTCTAGTGGCATCTATTCTGTACCTGTGGAAGCAAGATATCCGTTACGACATTCTTGGGGCCGCGTCCGTCAAGATTGGGCTGGTTTTCACCACCATAACGCTGTTCAGCGGGATGATCTGGGCCAACGCATATTGGGGAATCTACTGGAATTGGGACCCCCGAGAGACTACCACGCTCATCCTCTGGATTGCATATGCATGCCTCATCGCCTATCGTGCATCCGTAAGTGATCGTGAGGTAAGGGCACAATACGGTTCAGTCTTCGGAATAATTGCGTTCCCAGCGGTCATTCTGAGCTACATTTCAATACACGTCTGGAGAACTCTGCACCCCATAGTGATCACGCCAGGCGGTCTTCAGATGGGGGCCGAACATGGTATGACCCTTGTGGTGAGTCTTATCGCGATTACACTCGTCTATGTTCTTCTGTTGGAGCTTACATACAGAATCGACTCGATGAGCGAGAGGCTGATGGAACTGAGAATGCAAAGGAGTGAGTAGAATGCAAGCCTTGGAAGCCGAACTCTTCACAGTATCTGCAATCCTCTGGGTGGGCACTTTCGCGTTTCAGTCATGGCTTCTGATACGTATGCGAAGTCTAGATGGTTCTCTCAGAACACTTGCTGAAGCAATAGACAAAGATCAGGCACTTTCTTCATTGTCAACCCAGTGGGCTATCTATGTAGCCGCTGTCCTCGAAATAGCAGGACTCATTGTGTTGGGATTGGGGCTCATTGATGTATTCGTGATTCCAATGTATCCTCTTTCAATTGTCATTTGGGCGGGAGTCTTTGTCCTGCTCTTCTGGCAAATCATGAATGTGCCTGCACTCCAGAAGTCACTGGATGCAATAGCAGCAGGTACGAGCGAGGAATGAGAAGAATGAACAAGAAGACGAGAGTATTGCTCATTGCAGGCATCTTGGTTGTAACAGTTGGTTTTGTGGCCTACGGAATGCTGACCCTATTCGTAGACCCCTATATCAGTGTGGATGCGGTTGTGGAAAACACAGAGGCATACATGGGAAGGACCATTCAAGTGAAGGGGACACTGCAGCCAGGTTCCATCTCAATAACTGCTGAAAACGTCACACTCGTGCTCGAAGGTGATACACACACAATCACCGTGCTAGTAGAAGGTGAGCTCCCCAATCTTACTGATGGACAGGACATGGTGGCAATCGGAATCCTGGAGTCAGGTCTGCTAATCAGAGCATCTCAAATACTCGCACAATGCCCAAGTAAGTACGAAACAACCACTAATACGGGCTAGGCTGTAGTTCGCCACTCATCACCGAATCTGGCTTTCTCATCATCAGGACGAGGCTCGTAATACCAAGGAACAGGAAGTTTGGCTACTGTATCAGAAAGAGCAGCAACTCGCCTACCCATCTGTTGTGCCATTCGCATGGCCTCTGTATCTTTTCTAATGTCACCAACATTCATCGCGAAGCCGACCGGCCATGAAACACCGCCTGGAATAATCATCTCTTTTACGAGCATAAAGAAGATCAATTGATTTAGAGCATTATCTGAACCAGACTTTCTCGCGACCACAAGCGCTGCACCAATCTTTCCCTCGAGATGCGCGAAACGTCCTGCCCGATCCATGAAGTTCTTCATCTGAGAGGTGACACTTGAATAGTGAACAGGCGATCCGAAGATAATGCCGTGCGCCTCGGACATTCTGGCAATAATAGGATTGAGGCCATCGTCTTGAATACAGCGCCCTAGCTCATAGCAATTAAGGCCATGCTTACAGGGATTGATCTCTACATCTGCAATTTCAATGAACTCGACTTCAGCTCCAAATTCCTCAGCTGCAGAAAGAGCTCTTTCAACTAGAATGGAGGTGTTGCCACCTTGTCTATTGCTTCCAGATATGCCGAGAACACGTGCCATGATGACACCTTCTACGAGGAACGAGGCAACATGAAGTTCAGGTTATTCCTTTGTTCTTAAACCTCTCTATAAGAAGAAGGAAAACAAATGCCACCAGAATTGAAGGTTTGGTGACATAGATTGCTTTCCAATGGCCATTGTCAATCATTCTCAGCTGATAGAGGAATCTCCTCCTCTTGTTGCTCTTCCTCCGGACCATAAAGATGCTCATCTTTATGCTTCAATGCCTTTCTGAAATCGGAGAACTCCATTACACCTAGTGGAAGCAACGCCATTACCATTAGGAATGTTCCCAACCATACGAAAGACACTAGTGGAAGAATTCTCGCTCGGAGATCCACGCTATAAGTCATGGGACCGACCTGGTCAAACGTCCGAAGAGACACAAATACATCCCGCAGAGCTGTAGTCTGCACGTAGACGTCCTGTGTCAATGATTGCCATTCCGGATTTCCTTTCACAACTATGAGTCCCAACCAGGCTGAGTTTCCTTCTGTTACTACGACTAGTAGCCGCAATTCGAAATCATTCTCATCATTCCAATAGACCAAGTTGATTTCATTCACTCCGAGTGTTATTCCTGAGGAGCCCAGTTCATACGATTGACCTGTGAGATATGTGTCGGTTTGATTAATGACCACATTTTCGCTTAGAAAAACTCCCAGGAGCAGTACGATTAGACCAAGGTGGAGCATGAGGCGTCCCATTCTTCGCATCGTGATTGCACCACCCTCCCTTCCTGCTATGGTTCGAGCGAATGCCACAACAAGGTATCCTAGCGCAAAAACCGCAACAGGGATTAATGCGTTGGCTTGCCAGTAATATGTGGGTAGAGCCTGCTCGGTCGTAATTGTCAAAGCAGCAAGCACCCCACCAACTCCCAGAAGAGCAAGAATGCCAATCGCCTTCATCTTTGCTCTAAGAATTGTGCTTCTCATGCAATAGAATGCAGATGCAATCAGGAGCAAAGAACCAGCGTAAAATCCCGCTCGAAAGAACTCTACTCCTATCGAAACCATGTCCTCAGTATATGCTGTTGGGTTCGTGATGGCGCCGACTAGATTTATCGCGGCAGGCAGCACAACGCCTGAGACTGAGGTGGTCAGTATCACCAAGATGCCTATCAGTGCAATCTTAATTGAAAGATCTCTGAGATTCGATAGCGAGAAGAAGCTCCACTCTTGTGCGTCTTCATCGTCAGACATGTCTATATACCCTGCCCTAATAGTGGCCACAGTCACCAAAAGGAAATTGAATACCACTGTGGCAAGCATGGTCCAGCTGACAGTACTAATGGAGAACCCATGCACTGAGTTAAGGACTCCACTTCTGGTGACCCATGTTGCATAAAGAACCGTCACATAGGCAAAGACCAAGAATGAATCTCTCAAGACATCATTATTCCTTAAGATTGCCTTCGCATGAAAGTATGCTGTAAGGAGCAGCCATGGAACTAGTGAGGTTGTTTCGACTGGGTCCCATGCCCAATACCCTCCCCACCCAAGGACAGTGTATGCCCAGTAACCACCAATAGCTATTCCAACGGAGAGTATTAGCCATGACGCAACTGTCATAAATCGGGTGAGCGAATCCAGCACAGGAATGGGCTCTGCGTTGCGCTCCTCTGAACGTACTGTGTATCCAGCGAGCTTCACTGAGAAGGGAACCACTGCAATTGCGTAGGCTATGAACACAATAGGTGGATGAATGACATTCCAAATGGTGCTCAGCAAAGGATTGAGTCCTATACCGTCAGATGGAGCAGGACCCCACAGATAGGGTCTGAATGGATCGGAAGCTAATGCATTGATACCGATTAGAATGGTTTGAAGAGTTAGCAGTATTGCGCCTCTGTATACGATTGTGTCATCCTCGTAACCTCGTAAAGAAACACGATAGGTGACAAGCAAAAGAAACGAAATAGCAGTCCAGAATAACAAAGACCCAGATTGTCCTGCCCATAATGCGGAGAGCTTGAGATACCAGAGAGCCTCAATATTGGTTGTGGTATAGACATACTCGTACTGAAATTGGTTGGAGAATATCAGGATGCCCATCCAGAACAACGCACCCAACGCAGATAGACAACCTATTGAAGTCAGAATGATTGATATCACATC
>JBHLOD010000100.1:0-5735 GCA_048940825.1 Promethearchaeota archaeon
CAGAACATGTTACCATTCATGAAGAATGCAAACTGGCCGAACATCTTCTTCTTCTCACACTCCACTCCTTGAAGGCTATCTTCTAAGAGTTGAAGCAAATCTTTGGAGGGTCTCTCCCAGCTCATCGGAAGCACCGTTTGTCAATCCAACTTGCCAGGCATTATTCGTTTCGGCTAGAATACGATGTGCGCCCTCACTCTCGAGAAAACGCTGGGATAATAAGCCCGTTTTCAAGACAGAAGTCGAGTGCTCACAATATGAGAGGCAAGCTGCAATACCCGTACTCTGAGGCCCTGATGAACTATGAGTTCAGGACGGACCATCCGCTTAAACCTGATCGGCTTCGCCTTACGTATGAGTTGTCGAGGGACCTTGGCCTGTTGGACTATGTTGAACTGTTCGAGCCCGCCATGCCGACAAGGGAAGACATAGAGCTTTTCCACACCCCAGCATTCGTTGACGCAGTCATAGAGAGCGGAGAGTCCTTGACTTCGAAGCCTGAATACGGGCTGGGGACATCAGACAACCCTGTATTCCCGAACTTGTATGATGCAGCCAGCAGATATGTGGGTGCTACGCTTGATGCGATGAAGGCAATCATCGGTGGTGCTTCCAATGCGTTTGTGATCTCGGGGGGATTGCATCACGCACATCGTAGTATGGCCTCAGGATTCTGCATTTTCAACGACGTTGTCATCTCTATCTACCATCTCCTGCAGAAGAAGAAGGCCAAGATACTGTACTTTGATTTCGATGCGCATCACGGTGATGGAGTCCAGAACGCGTTCTTCGACTCGAAAGAGATTCTGACAATATCTGTGCACCAATCAGGGCAGACGCTATTCCCAGGTTCAGGTTTCATCCACGAGATGGGGGAAGGAGAGGGGACGGGCTACGCTGTCAATATACCTGTCTTGCCAGGCGCTGGAAGTGAGGAACTTATCAAAGTTGTAGACGAAGTCGTGGTTCCACTCTTCGAGTCTTTCAAGCCGGACCTTCTTGTAACTCAGCTTGGAGTGGATGGCCACTTCATGGATCCCTTGGCATACCTAGCATATACTACACACGGCTTTGAGGTCACTCTTCAGAAGCTCAAGAAGATGTCAGATGATATATGTGACATCGGCTGGCTGGCCGTTGGAGGAGGAGGATATCATCCTGTAAACGTCGCAAGACTGTGGTCGCTCTTCCTAGCAACAATTCTTGAGAAAGATGTCCCCAAGGAACTTCCGAAAACATTCTTGGAGAGGTGCCGGAATCTCGGCTATGCGAATCTTCCTGAAGGAATGAGGGATGAGGAACTGGTTGTCCAAGCATACCTTCCTCGTGAACAAGTGGCACTTGACTTGGATCGCGTCATTCGTAGACTCAAAGAGATGGTATTCCCATATCATGGAATTGTCTAGGGTCTACGGATTCTCTTGCATGGCCTGAGATACTGTGTCTATCCACTTCTTGACCATCTTGGTGACCATATCAGAAGCTGCGGCCAGTATTATCGAGTCCGCGTCGTCAGACATCAAGGATGAGGGATCGACTCCAGAACGAGCCATGCGAAGTAGAGTCGGATAGCACAGGAAGCCAAGGGCTTGTACAATGTCGGTGGAATCAAGTCCGGATACTGACACAGTTGAACCTAGGGACTCAATGATAGAAACGTCGGGGTCTGCATCGAGAATCTTGGTCAGATGCTCAAAGGTCGACGTAATGACGGCGTCTGGCTCTATGCATTCATCAAATACCTTCACTCTACCGCGGTCAAAGACCAGTGAGTGTTCCTCTTCCGTATCAGTAGTCTTGAAGCAGAAGGAGATATCTTTGAATGAACCAGCTGACATGCTCATGTATTCCTCGAATTCGGCCTCAGACAGCCTATGGAGATCACGTGCCTTCTCCAGACTGACGTTTAGGGCTGCGCAACATCCATCCACGATGGGACCCAAGTATTCCATGAGCATGAACTTGTCTACGTTGATATCATGAGCGATTCGTGAGAGACTCCTCTCAAGACTGTGCATCCGTTCCTCTTCATTCAATTGAATCCAGTACACCTGACATGCCTAGGCCTTTTAGAGATGCTGCTAGAGCTAGGAACATGAGGTACCCATAGCTACAATCAGTGAAGAGCCTGAGACCACACACACTTTTCTTTTATTAATCTAGGAGCAGTCTAGGAACCGGCAGATTTGCCTTGAGCCAGAGATGATACTAGAAAGGGCGCAGTGTGTTCGAAATGACGACTGACATCCATACGCATTTGGGAGCAGATCGTAACTCTCTGGATCTGGTCAACTACGACAACTACCAGATGCATACAGAAGCACTGGTAAGTCGTATGGATGCTTTCGGAATTGAGAAGGCTGTGCTCACTCCAATTGAGCCATCGAAAGGAAATGAGCTCTACTTGGACGCCGGCGATATCTACCCGGATCGTCTCTTCACAGCATGCACGGTGATGCCTAGACCAATTGATGCAGCACGGGGAAAGCTGAAGGAGTATGTCGACAAAGGTTGTGTAGCCCTCGTGTTGGATGACAGACTATATCACCCTCAGGACCCTGCCCCTCTTATTCTCGTCAGTGAGGCCGTTGAGAAGAACATCCCAGTCTATATCCACTCAGACGTGATGACCACTGATGTAATGTCGTTTATCGATAGAGCATCAATAATGTATCCCAGCGGCAAATTCGTTATCATGCACATGGGGGGCATCTTTGGCTTCCCTCAGCTGATTCCCCTCGTGAAGCGAACGAACATTTTCCTTGAAACCTCTGTTACTCTCGCCAGAATTGTTGAGTCACCCCTGCGCGTGTTCCTCGATGCCCTTTTGCAGGACATTGGTGTACCAAAGCTTGTGTTTGGTTCGGAGCATCACAGTGAGTATCTATATCTGACTGGGGCATTGCACGACATCGACCTAAATGTGGAAACAAGTCGGATAATAACAAAGGAAAATCCGTGGCTTCTCCTTGGTTTGAGTTTCTCCTAGAGAAGTGTGGCCATTCGGAGCATTTTGTTACTTCAGTTTTGAATGGAACATTTCCTGATGTATCAATTGCTCCAGTTCGTCTGCACTCGGTAGTCCAACGATTCTAGAATCTGAAACGACAATCGTTGGGACCGCAAGTATCTGAAGTTTCTCAGTCAGGCGTGGTCTTTTGTCAACGGGGGTCTCTACGACTTCAATGAAAGGGTGATAATAGTCCATGCGACCCACAGCTTCTTCAACAATCTGCAGGGCGATATTGCAGAAGGCGCACTGTTCAGATGTGAAGACTTTGACCTTGATGGAGTTGAGGCCATTGTTTGTGTCGCTGGCCTCGACCAAGGATTTGTGGTGACGGAGTGAGCCTCTTTGCATGGTTCTCACCTCATTGCTCCTCTACTCGGCAAAAGCAGGCGGCTTTAGTCGCACGTGGTCTTCCACTCTATCGACCGCCCTGAGTGGGACTGCCTCCCAGGTGAAGGGGCGATGCTCTGTAGCACCTCGTTCAATCACCACCAGAGGACCGTTGTCCTTGTCATACCACACTTGTTTGATTCGACCAAGAGGGAAGCCTCTGAAATCACGGACGAGTTTCCCCTTGAGTAGCCATTTGAAGTCCTTGCCTTCCATTGTCCTCATTCGAAGACTGTACTAAATCATTCAAGAGCGTGTGTACAACCTACGTATTGTACGGTCAATACTCCGGAGAATAATCTCAATCTTATAAGCGAAGGAACCCACAGTGGACTCTGAGAACAGATGACAGATTTCGCCGAATTGGCGCGTACCCTAGATGAAATCTCGGCCGTCAGTGGAAGGAACGCCAAGATAGAGTTGGTGGCTTCTTTCCTGAAGGAAGTCCAGCAAGATGAGATAAGTGCAGCTGCTCTGTTCCTCGGAGGTAGAGTCTTCTCAGAGAGAGACCCGCGGGTCCTGAATGTTTCTTGGAGCGGCGTGAGGCAGGCCCTCAATCAGGTCATCGATTTCACCGAGAAGGATTTTCGACAGCTCTATGATGGGGATGCAGGGGAGGCAATAGCCGCTCTTCTCAGTACTGACGGTGTGATTCGCCAGTCGGGCTTGTTCTCCTCAAGTCTTACTATCCTCTCTGTACAGCAAGGGTTCCATAAGATTGCTGAGGCAGAGGGCAGCGGTTCGAAGAAGAGGAAGGAGGCCATTCTCTCACAGATGCTGCGAGAGGCATCTCCAAGAGAAGCTAGGTACATTGTTGCCCTCGTACTTAGCGACATGAGAGTTGGCCTGTCAGGGGGACTGTTAGCTGATGGAATAGCAGAAGCGTTTGGGATTGACGCAGACTTGGTGCGCAGAGCATGGAGTCTGTCTGGGAATCTTGGTCAGGTGGCCCATATCGCAGCTGCTGAGGGTGAGGCGGCTCTTGCCGGTATGAAACCAACTGTCTTCGAGCCTGTCAGACCAATGCTCGCGACGCCGGTTGACAGCCTCGCTGAGATATTGCAGAACGAGGAGATTGACTTCTCTTTTGAATTGAAGTTCGACGGCGCTCGAGCCCAGATACACAAAGATGGCAATCAGGTAAGAGTCTACTCTCGAAGATTGCAGGATGTCACCGACGGACTTCCCGATATTGTCACAATTGCCAGACATGAGATTAGTGTCGACAAGGCCATTCTTGATGGGGAGGTTGTTGCAGTAGACGGCAGGGGTCGACCGTATCCATTTCAGACAGTCATGAGAAGGTTCGGTAGGACTCGCAATGTAGAGCAAGTCAAGGAAGAAGTGAGTCTGAGACTCTTTCTCTTCGACGTCATTCTTTTCGATGAAGAGTCGATGATAGATGAGCCCTACATTCATAGAAGGAAGAAACTGGAGGAAATCGTGACTTCTAACGTCCTTGCTGAAACTCTTTTGACAGCAGAGCTGTCTGTGGCCGAGGAGTTCTTCCACAAGAGCAAAGAACTTGGACATGAAGGCCTGATGGCAAAGAAGACGGATTCATTCTACGTCCCGGGCACAAGAGGAAAGAACTGGTTTAAGGTCAAACATACACTGGAGACTCTAGATCTCGTTATCGTGGGAGCGGAGTGGGGACATGGCAGAAGGAGCAAGTGGCTCTCTGACTATCATCTTGCTGTAAGGAATGCTGAAACTGGCGGCTTCGCCATGATTGGAAAGACGTTCAAGGGTCTGACGGATGAGGAGTTCAAGGATATGACATCGAGGCTTCAGGCGATTAGCCAGGGCAAGAAGGGGCACGTGGAAGTCGTCAAGCCTGAAATCGTTGTTGAAGTCCTTGCATCCGAGATCCAGAAGAGCCCCACCTATGATTCAGGAATGGCACTGAGATTTGCTAGGATAGTCAACATTCGTCCTGACAAGGGACCTGAAGAGGCCACGACGCTTGATGAGCTTGAGCGAATGTACGAGGAGCAATTCAGGTACAAGGCAAGATAGACGTACTATGCATAGCCAGCTTTGTTACTCATCTTGTGATTCTTCTACGTCCTGTTTCTGTCTTCTAGGCAATGAATCATCAATGTCTGTGGTCTGCCTTACCTCCGTCTTAGAAAGATGACCACAACTGCAACTATCACTAAAGCGGATCCTCCTATAATAGCAATAGGCAACCAAGGAAAAGGAGGATTGATTGTAGTCCCATTGCCTACTACAATGTTATCAGTCATTGACCCATATCTGAAATACAACCAGAACATCACAGATGAGTCGATATCTGTGTCCGTTGCCTGCACGACCAGAGAACCGTTGTGGT
>JBHLOD010000101.1:0-5702 GCA_048940825.1 Promethearchaeota archaeon
TATGCAGGAATGAGCCACTTGCGAGGGCCAACCAAGTATGAGATTTCTCTGGCTCGTCAGGTTGCTTCAGAGCACTGTAGGCAATTCGTCCATTGTCGACAGTGTAGAAGCGATGTTGTCGGAACACCTGGTCATGATACTGTGCTCTAGGCTTCATCTGGCATGCCAAGGCAGCCAACCTCAACAAGCTTGTTAATCAAGAACCAGAGGGCATTCTGATCCAGCGGAAGCGACTCGATAATCTCCGAGATTGGTTTGTGGCCGTCGAAGCTCAGAATCAGTGCATCAATTGGTGTCCCGTACTGTGCCTTCAGTCGGTCAAAGTAAATGCCGTCGCATTCCCGACGGACAAGAACATCGTTCTCTGTTAGACGACGTCGGAAGTCTAGCCACCCATACTTCGAGAGCGTAGATATCGCCGCAATCACCTCATCCTCGGGAAGTCCGATGAGGTCAAGAATCTCTGCAACGGTACGCTTGCCGTTGATGAAGGCCTCCACTTGCTCCAGCTTCTTGTCAACGTCACCAACACGGAACCCAATTCTGTGGCCGTCCTTTCTCCGGACAGGTACTAGCTCCAATTCGATTGTGCGGAAGGGGAACTCTTTGATGACATTGAGAGCGAAGTCTCTGAACACCCTGACGTCACCCTCGAAGTGGCGAAGCTTGGTCCCGTGTTTTGACTCTACCTGAGTAAGAATCTGCCTGAGCTTCTGCCGGTAGGGAGCCTCATCCGGCACAGGATCGACAACTAGAAGCACCAGAACTGTTTCGCCGACCTCAATGAGAATGTCATAGGCCGCCTTTCGAATTGTCCGGATGGGAGTGTTGGCGAAGATGATAACGGCAGTAACGAACCCTGCAATGAGGTCTGGGTCAACTGTCAGTTCGGCGTAAGGGATGTTTAGAACCGACTCGCCGCCCTCCATTCTGATGAGGGAGATGTACCGCACCTTGTTGACGTCTATAGACACGGTCAGTCATACCTCCCTCTTAGGAACCTCCAACATCAGCGATCCCTAGTACGCCTGCATCAACTAACTTCTTTGCTATGGTTCTTACGGCTTCCATGTTATAGGGAAGCTCTTCACAGATTGCCTGGAGTGTCTTAGCACCGTCACATAACTCCACCAATTTCGTCAGCTGATCACCATATGCTCCGACAAGAAGCTTTGGAGGGTCCATTACTTTCACTAGTACACTGGTATCAGAGAGTCGTCTACCTAACGCAATCCAGTTGTATCGTTCGAGCATTGAGAGTAGGGCCAATACTTCTGAATCGAGCATTCCGGATTGCTCTATTATCTCAGATATGGTTCTCTTTCCATTTACAAACCCCAGAATCGTTTGGAGCTTCTGGTCCGTCTGACCCACGCTCCAGGGGATGGTTGACTGATGGTCAGGTGCCGCCTCAGATTTCGACACCAATCTCGGAACAAGTTGTGGATTCAGACGCCTGTAGGGATAGGCCTCAAGAATGTGCAGGGCATATTCTCGGAAAGGACGAATGTCACCTTTCCAGCTCTGCAATTGGCTTGCATATACTGACTCAAAGTCTTCTATGAGTCTGACTAGCACCTCGCGGTAAGGGTCTTCTTCCTCCACCTTGTCAATTATGAGAAGACCCACAACATAGTCTCCTTCTTCGATTACTACATCATACCCCTCTTTGGTGAACCTCTTGAGGTCTCGGTTCTCAAAGATAATGATGGCAAGAACGAAACTAGCGACAAGATCCGGGTCGACAGTCATCTCTCTATAGGGGATTCCTATTATAGGCTCTCCACCCTCCCTTCGGACAAGAGAGAGATACCTCACCTTCTCATCGGGGTCTGTCGCTTCACTCATTGTCTTGAGATGCTGGATAAAAGAGCAGATATAACTTGTCTGAACATCATGAGAAGTCTAGAATACCTGTCTGAGACACCACACTTACTCTCGCATCTTCGTCGATTGTATAGCCTTCCAGAAGCCCGAGATTCAGTACTGAGAATGACTCGTCAATACGGGTCACCAAGAGAGACCCCTTCATACCCACCACTTTGCCGAGTATCTGAAGGCCGTCTAGCTTCGTCCCCTTTAGATTCCATCTATGCGGCTCTGCGTGCAGTTCACTCAGTGTGTAGTAGCTCGCCAGATTCACCAAGTCCGTCGTAGACTCTATCCCGGGAGTATCAATCGAGTCGAGAAAGCTCTGAACAATCAAGTGGGCTTCTTCCTGTTCGAGGCTATTCAAAAGAAGCGATTCTTTGCGAGTCCCCCGAACTTGGCGTGTCACGTCTGGGAGCCGACTCAGTTGATACTCGAGTTGCCTCGCCTTTCTGCCCCCTTTGACTCTAGCTATCACACCTCCATAATCAGCACCCTGTTCAACCCATCGAGTTACTAGGCGGGCTTCTTTAGAAACTCCCACCTTCAACGTCGAGTCATTGAACACGGCCAGATATACAGCGTAGTCTGTTCTGTTGCAGCTCTCCAAACGTTGCTCCGTAGCTCTGCAGTCCCGACCATCACAACGTATGCAAGCATTCATGGCATCCATCGTCGAACACACTGCACATCTACGGGTGCTTGGGCCCACAACAGCCATCTCAGGACACTTGCGCCAGTGTCCGTCAGAATCGATGTTACCTACGCACATCCGGGGGCCTCGAATAGTCCAAGCGATCTCCTTCTGGGCGTCAAGCGAAGCGAATAGTGGACTATCAGACTCCTTTGACCAGAAGAGAAATCCAGGCTCGTATGTGTGTGGACTGCGAAATCTCCAATGGACCTGAAGCACCTGCATTGGTGGCATCCTCACAAGAATGAGATCCGTGAAGTCCCACGACCCATCCATCTCACTCCTTGGATATTCAGGTCTTCATCACAGTTGGGGCATCGGCCGTTCTCGCTGAGATTATTCTTCTTGAGGTACACTGAGAATCGTTCAACGGCCTTTGTTCTACACTTGGGACAGTAAGTGTTCTCGTAGTCGTGCCCAGCCACGTTTCCAGAATAGACGAACTCCAAACCTGCGTCCCTGGCGATTCTGATATGCCTCTCCAGAGTGGATGCGGGAGTCCGTGGAAGATGTGTTATCTGGAAGGTGGGAGAGAACGCGATTATATGGAGAGGCGTTCGAGGGCCAAGGTTCTCAACGACCCATTCGCAGAGATACTTGGTGTCCGCCTCATGGTCTCCGATTTCAGGTATGATTAGATTGGTGATTTCGATGAAGATGTCCTTCTCCTTCATTTGAAGCAGCGATTTGTAGATTGGTTCGACCTTCGGGACACTCATGTACTTCTTACAGAATTCCTTGTTCGCGCTACCTTTCAGATTTACAGAGGCTGCATCAAGGACTGGGGCTATGAAATCAACAGCCTCAGGAGTCATGTAGCCGTTTGTGACGAAGGTGTTGAACATCCCTCGCTCAGTAGCAATCTTTGCGGTATCGTACGCGAGTTCCATGAAAATCGTGGGTTCAGTGTAGGTATAGGTAATTCCCTCGCATTCGTACTGTTCAGCAAGGTTGACCAACTCCTCAGGGAGAATCCTCTGACCTACTGGCTTCTCGCGGTGCGAGGAATGGTGATTGCAACAAAACTGACAGCGGAAGTTGCAGGACGACGTACTGATCGAGAAGGTATGTGAACCGGGGGCGAAGTGGAAGAGAGGTTTCTTTTCGATAGGGTCAGCCGCCATTCCATCAATGAGACCGTAGACCATGCTGTAGAGCTTGCCTCCTGATACTGTGCGAACCCTGCATTTGCCAACCTCGCCTTCATGAATCACACAGCGGCGAGCACAGAGGTCGCAACGAACACCCTCTTTCAGAGTCGAGTAGAGAACAGCTTCCTTCATCATTCTTGCCAATTGCCTGAGAGCTCTTATGCCTCTTATGGTAGGTCAAGGGCCTCTGGCCAGCGAAGATTATGAGTCGAACTTGAGAAGTTCGGGCGGTTTCTCTGATGCCCATACCTGATGAACTAGAGTATCGTGGAGTATTGATCGATTCCGTCAGAATGAGGTTTAACTAATCCCTTGATAGAATAAACAAGGCTTGGCGCGTAGCCGTCGCTTCTCAGAGCTCAAGCTTCTCTCTCGCCAGAAAGACAGTCTGACCATCATCCTTCACATTGACAAGACCTAGGCGCTGGAATTCCTCTATCCACTTGCTGACTGTTGCAGGAGATACTCCAAGAGACCTGCCTATTTCCCTCACCGACATTTCTCGATTGTCTTCGACCATTAGGAATGCTTTGGTCTTCTCTGTTATGTCCATCAGGTCTAGGTAGCCTTCCAGTTTCTGTTCCGTGAAAGTGAGTTTGGTCTTAGTTAGATTGTGATCATTTGTGAGTCGCTCAAGTGAAGCACTTGCCCGTTCTAAGTCGCTCTTGACCCGATCAAGCTCTCTCATCATGTCTCCAGATTCATACGATCTCAGCCTCGCTCTAAGATCATCAACCTCGAGCAACTGGTCACGATTCTTCTCGATTTCTGCTTCAAGGTGACTAACCTGTCTCTTGAGGTCACCAATCTCAATGTCCCTCTTGGCAACAATCTCCTTCTGTTCTGCTGTCTTTGATTCAGCATCGTCCACCAATCGCTCTGCATCACTTGCTTTCTGAGCCAGCACATCCCTTGCCGCTTCGAGCGATTTCACGTTCTGACGTAGCTCAGCTAGGACTGTTGTATCCACTTGAGGAGCAGCCTTCAGGCCGGCAACCGTTTCTTCTAGACTCTCTTCACGTGCTTTGGCCTCTTTGAGGTCGTCTTGGATCTCTGCTATGCGCTGCTCACGGTTCTGAAGTTTCTCTTCTGCAAGCTTGAGGTCACGGTCAAGCTCCTCGGCCCGCCTTTCTACCTCCCTGAGTTTCTTGGCAACCTCCTCAGGTGTGTCGACCTTCGGCTTCATTAGAAGCTCTCTGGCAAGAAACTCCACTTCCGTTGTAGCTTTCTGGGTGAAGTCGTCGACAGAGGTCTTGAGTGTTGTCAACTCCTCATAGGTGGTCTTCATAGCCTCTTTCAGGCTTTCAGTTATATCCTTGACCTTCTCCATTATTGGAGCTGACATGCCCGTGGTAAGGGTTTCCTCGACCTTCTCAAACTCCTCGGTTACTATGGGTCTGACTTGACTCTCCACGTACTCGTGCTGAAGGTTTGTCCTAGCGCGACGCTTGCTTCTGCTGACAATCTCCGTTCTCATGTTCACAAGGTTGCCTTTTAGGCCTACCAAGAATGAGAGGACAACTGGCACTAAGTCACGTTCAACTCTGTCTATCGTATTCTCTGCAGTGGTCATGTTGCGTTCAAGTATAACCAGACTGTCTCTAAGACGCTCGGCACTTCGCCCTATCTCCATCCGGCGGCGAACTTGCTCGGCTGATTCGACCATGAAAACATCAGTAGTGAGTCTTCCTGAGTCGATCAACTCCTGTTTGAGGCTGTCATCAACACCAAGCTCCTCCAAGAGCTCATCCACAACCTTCGCGCGATCAGATCCGGACGGCTCCTTTTCTGGTTCCTTGCTCATTTTCGAACCTCACATACCTCATGACCACTCGTGGGGTGGCTCTGGAGTAGCAGACAACACATAAATCTATTCGCCCGTCGAACGACCAACGCCACCTGTGTCGAGGCAGGAACTTGAGACTAAGGATTGAGATGCAGGCGAATGTTCTGAATAGAGGGAAATCAAGAATCCGCAATGGTAGACT
>JBHLOD010000102.1:0-5696 GCA_048940825.1 Promethearchaeota archaeon
AATGTGAAAGGACTTGGTCCTGGTTCAGCAGAAATCACCATCGAGGAGCGAAAGTCGGAACCATTCGCCATCTTCATGGCGGACAAGACTGAACCAGGTGCGTTCAATCTTCCATTGTTCAAGATATTCGCTGACCCCTTCAACACAGCTGGGCTCATAATTGATCCAAATCTGCATGATGGATTCACGTTCATCATTCAGGATATCATGAAGGATGTGCCCTGTTTCGTGGAGATGAAATGCCCTGAAGAGATGTACGATGTGCTTGCCCTTCTTGGTAGCACAGGAACTTTCACCATAAAGAAAGTCTATAGAGCCGATGGTATGGTGTGTGCATCAGTAAGCACAGACAAACTCCATGCTGTAGCCGGAAAATACGTTGGAAAAGATGACCCTGTAGCTATTGTCAGAGCACACTCGGGTCTTCCAGCCATGGGTGAAGTGCTGGAGGCATTCACGATTCCACACCTTGTTGCTGGTTGGATGCGTGGCTCTCACGCAGGTCCATTGCTTCCTGTTGCACTGAAGGACTCAAGGTGTACCCGATTCGATGGTCCTCCACGTGTCATTGGTCTGGGCTTCCAGGTTAGCAATGGCGAGCTAGTGGGTCCTGTTGATCTCTTCGATGATGTTGCCTTTGACATCACTAGGCAACGCGGTATGGAGATTGCCGACTATCTACGTCGGCATGGTCCATTCGAGTTTCATCGTCTTTCGTCTGACCGGATGGAATACAGCACATTGCCAAAGGTCCTTAGCAAGTGTGAAACTCGGTTCACAGAGAGAGAGATTATTCCAAAAGGCACCTCTAAGGACACTTCAGACTCTGCAGAGTAGTTGCGGAGCTCTACAGTTCCGCACCTCACTTTCCAGGAGTCAGGCAGTCCTCATCCTGTTCTCTTGATTATGTGATAGCCAAACTCTGTCTTGACTGGATCTGTAGTCATCGCTCCAACACTGAGTGAGAAGGCAGCGTTCTCGAACTCCTTCACCATTTGGCCCCTGCCAAACCAGCCAAGGTCCCCTCCTTTCTTCCTAGATGGACAATCGCTGGAATGCTTTGCCATCGACGCGAAATCCTCTCCTTCTCGAATTCTACCTATAATCTCGAGGGCCTGACTGTGCTTCTTCACTAGAATGTGACTGGCTCGTACCTTGCCTGCTTTGCCACCTTTGCCCATTGAATTCACCAGCTGATGTAGATTGCGTATGCTTCCGTTCGAATGTCCAGAGAAATAAGCTCTACGATTCGTGCGCGTCAGAGTGAATAATACCCCTGTGCCAATCTGGAAATGACACGCTTTCTTTAGCGTCTTTGGCTCCAACAATGATGGTTCATAATGAAAGTCGTGACTATATGCCTGCCTGAATCCTATGTTGAAGGACTCGACAAGCTAATCGGGCAGTTGAAGTATCCCAACCGCTCTGAAGTAATAAGAATTGCAATTCGCGACTTACTTGTAGATGAGCTCTGGGGCGACAGGACCCAGTCAAAGTCTATTCCTCTTGTTGCTCAGCTACAGGAAATCCCTGCAATCTCTCCGGCCGCGCCGGCTGAGCCTCCTCGCTAGCTGTACAGCCAGATTACCTTTTTCTATGACCGACACAAACTAGGTTCAGTCCAAGCCGACCAATGTAGTATGATTGGAGCAGACCCAACAAGTGCGCTGCTCCTTCTGCTTCAGGAGGCCGCGTGTAAGATGGAAAGGATTAGAAAACTTCTTGGGCGTGAAGAAGAAAGAGAAGAGAAGCCTGCTGAAGAGGTTCCAGCTGAAGGGGCGACAGAAGAGCCGGTCCACGAGGATGCCACGCCTCCCGAGGTCTTGGAAGAGCCTGTGAGCGAGGAACCTGATGTCGAACCTGAACATGAATCAGAACCAGAACCGGAACCAGAACCGGAACCAGAACCGGAGCCTGAGGTTGAACCTGAAGAGGCTGAGCCCGAGGAAGCTGCTCCTATGGATCTAGGCGCGACCCTCCCCTATCACTCAGAGTTCACTGAGCGTCTCAAGTACCTTTTCGAAGACCCCACTGCAGCAGCTGGAATGGAGGGACCCGATGAGTTCGCCCTGGAGTTCATGGCAATGGGTGAGAGGTTCTACGTCGCAAAAGAGGCCAATGACGAGATCAAATATGGTACCGGTTCAGCGCCGGACGAGGATGTGTATATTCGAATCGCGAATGATACTGTTGCAGAATTACTCAGTGCGGGCACATTTGCTAGTTTCTCAAAGATATACATCAGAGACTATAGAAAGCCAGATGCAGGCAAGTTCGTCAAGATCGAGCTTCGGAAGGACATCACAGGTATGAACAGACGCGGCTATGCCCGAATACCGCTTCTGAAGCTTCTCATTGGTCAAGCACGTTGAGTCGTCGGCCTCCAGCATAGGAACTTATTAGCCCGCACATCTCGGAGTCCCCTGCAGAGCAGCAGTTGGAAGCGCTCTTGCAGGGATGAGTATCATGGCAGAGATTGAACTCCCGTTCATTGCGATTAACTTCAAGACCTACCCTCAGGCCACAGGAGAAAGAGCCGTTCTTTTGGCACAGATATGTGAGAAAGTCTCAAAGGAGTATGGTGTCACGATTGTTGCCTGTCCGCAGATTCCTGATCTATACAGGGTCAGCAGGGCAGTAGATATACCAGTCTTCTCACAACATATGGATCCAGGTGAACCAGGCCGTTTCACAGGTCATGTCATCGGAGAAACCTTGGTCGATGCAGGATGCTCCGGAACCCTTCTCAATCACTCAGAGCACAGGATGCAGCTCGCTGACATTGAGGCAGCCATTCGAAAGGCTGAGAGCCTGCAGCTGTATACAATCGTCTGCACGAACAACCCTTTGGTCAGTATGGCCGCCGCATCTCTCAATCCCAATGCAATAGCGGTGGAGCCGCCAGAGCTTATTGGCACAGGTATTTCCGTTTCTCAGTCACAGCCAGAGGTAATCACTGGAACGGTCGATGTCATTCGTGCAGTCAACAAAGAAGTCACGATTCTTTGTGGCGCGGGCATAGGCACTGGTATGGATGTGGACGCTGCGATCAAGCTTGGTTCACAGGGCGTGCTTCTTGCGTCGGCAGTGGCCAAGTCTGACAAACCAGAAGATGTACTGAGGGGTCTGTCTGAACCACTGAAAGAATAGCCTATTCCCATTCCGGTTCATTTTTCACTGAAGCTAGAACGTTCCGAGGCGGCGAATCAAGGTGAAGGTGACCCTCATTTGCGCTCATTGTTTGCTCGACCGCGCAGTCAATCAGACAAAGCTAGCTACTGATGATCCCGACCTACAGATGAGTGTGATTTCTGCGATGCTTGACTTTCTGGGAAAGAACTTCAATACCGAGTCAGTTCCAAGCCACATAGGCACTGATAGAGACCTCTTGGTTCAGAGAATGACAGGAAGGGACCCATACGAGAATCTCAAACGCGAATCAAATGCTATGGTCCTCAACATCCTTCCTGACCTGAAGGACTTGGTTGATGAGGTAACAGATTCGAAGATGCGTTTCAGGAGGGCCGCTCTGATATCCGCCGCCGCCAACGCTATAGAGTTCGACGTTTCCGGTCGCGACTTTACCCTTGATGAGCTAAGACACATTCTCGAGCGTGTTGAATCAGATCTTGCCTTTGATCAAGTTGATGAATTCATGAACCTTTGTCTGAACGCCAAGGAAGTCCTGTTCCTGACTGACAACGCTGGTGAGATCGTACTAGACATGATTCTCATTTCTGAGATAAAGCGTCTAGGACCCAGAGTGGTTGCGGTTGTAAAGGGCGGGCCTGTCCTCAACGATGCCACGATGACAGATGCCAAAGAGGTAGGTCTCTCTGATTGCGCAGACGAGGTAATAGATACAGGTGCAGCAGCGATTGGTATCAATCTTGAGAGGAACTCAGAGGCTTTCAAGGATGTCTTTTCGTCAGCCGAGCTGATTGTAGCAAAGGGTATGGGCAACTTCGAATCGATGACTGAATTGAAACCACACTGTCCCACAGTTCACATCTTCAGAACAAAGTGTCTACCAGTAGCAGATTACGTCGGTTGTGAACGTAACAAGAACGTAGTCATGATCCGCTATCAAGATGATGAGTAGGGGCTCAGTGCCGTTCTTTCTTGTACGTGAGCGATTTCGTGAGTGGAAGTGACTCAACAAACTCCACCTTCAAGTCGGGAAACTCCAGACTGAATTGGTGTCTGAGCCTTCTCATTCCTGGTTCCTCTGTCACAAAGGCTCCCAATTCGAGAGTGTGAAGCCCTTCTTCGATAGCCAAGAGTCTGACCTCCGGGGAGAGCTCTCCTGTGACCAGAGATGCAATGTCGAGATTCTTCGCTTCGATGATCTCCGGAACGTCAACATGGCTGCCGGGAAAGACAAGAACCTGTTTCACTTCATCATCCAAGTCCCCCGAGAATGTGACTGATTCAGCTCCAGTTTTCTCTGCCAGGTAGTTGGCAAAGCGTGAATGATTCATGACGTCTGGGGGGCGGCACACCCTGCCTGCAGGGACTACTTCGTCCAGGTCCCCCATGATTGAGAAGTTTCCGACTTTCTTCAGCTCAAGCATCTCAACAAGAGCATCTGCTAGACCATCTCTTGCACATATCCAAGGACTGCCGAGAGTCAAGCTTGAGATGTAGTTCTTGGTGAGTAGTCTTATCCTGATTAGGTCAAGCCCCGAGATTCTATCAAAAGCGAACGGGAAAAGTGGTCTGTGCGTGATAAGCAGATTGGCTTTGTCTTGTGATGCCTTCGTTACAACCCTTCCAGAAGGATATGTCGCGATGACAAGCCTGTTTATTGTTGTCTTCTCCTGCTCGCTCTCTGTCTGAGGGCCAATCTCTACCCTGCTCTCTAGCCCTTTGAAGACTAGCCTTGGAGGTGCAATGGACTCGAGATACTTTACAATTCCGAGAAGAGTGGTCATAGGAATCACCAGAAGCATATCTGCAGGCAAAATGGATCAGCAGCGTATGCAGGGCTTCTGGTCTACTCTCGCCCTATTCTTTGTTGTGGGTCGAGCGCTCAAGCTTCCTAGTCGAGCTCATCCTCATCAATATCTTCGTCGTAAGTATAGAGGTCGGCGAGTTCTTCGTCTATGATGTCGTCATCAGGTCCGTCCTCAATTACCTCTAGCTCTGGTTCTTTCTTCTTCTTGGCCTTCTTCTTTTCTTCAATAGCTGGTTCGTCTTCAATGACTTCTAGCTCGGGTTTCTTCTTTGGCTTCTTGGCCTTCTTCTTCTCTTCAAGGACTAGTTGGTCGATTTCTTCAACGACTTCCAGTTCCGGCTCGTCTTCGATAGTCTCCAACTCTGGTTCCTTCTTCTTTCTGGGCTTCTTGGCTTTCGGCTTCTTCTCCTTCTCGACCTTTGGCCCGACAACGACCTTCCTCTTTTCTGTCCGGAGTTTGGCTCTTGTCCTGAGCATCTTGCGCATTCTTCTGGAGTCCACTTGCTGTGGGTTCTGCGTCTTTCTCAGTCGGACGAGCTCTCGTTTCAAAGCCTTCTCCTTGTTAACCATGGCCTGTCACCGTCGCGTTGTTCAGCGTGCTCCCTGTGGAACTTGTTATAACTGTGTCGGAGAGCCCGCCTTAGTTCTTGAAGAGAAGGCTTTTTCTCCTGAAACTGTTTCCAGACCAAGAGATTCACAAGTCAGCAAGAATCTGGTGTGAGGATGGATGACCAAAACA
>JBHLOD010000103.1:0-5687 GCA_048940825.1 Promethearchaeota archaeon
TTCACAGCCGATTCCAAGTATGCGTGGCCTAATCGACAGAGTCCAAGCGATTTGACTTCTCCCTTCTTCTCCTCTGCTACTGCGTCATCGCACAGCAACGAACATCCAGTACAGACTAGCTCATCCATAGGCACACCTACCAGATCTCGATTGCATCAGTGCAGCAGTATTGTTCACAGACTCGGCAATTAAGGCGGTCTGGAGGGAAACGCCTGCACTTCTCTAGGTTGATTATCTTCGAGATTCCATTCTCCACTCTGAAGACCGTTGCCTCACTCATCGCAGCCTTTCCTTCACTCGTTGGAGGTTCAGCTGCGACATCTACCGGACACACGACAACACAGTTGCCACAACCCGTGCATTTGTCCTCGTCAAGCTTGACACCAGTAGTTTCGGTAGACTGAAGGGGAGCAACCAGCTCTCTGATCTTCTCTAGGTTCTTCTCGAAACCTGACTCCAAGAGAGGGGGACAGTCGTCAGGCATAACATCACCAAGAGCAAGCTTTGTAGCGAATGCCATGCACGTCTTGGGTTCGCACAGCCTACAGTTGGTCTTCGGAAGAAGGTTGTAGAGTTCCATTGGATTCAGTTTCACTGGGCGGTTCTCCCTCGCATGCTCGTGTGTAGCTCGTTGGTGTTCTGGCGGAGGGTCTCTTTCTTAGCACATGAATCATCCGGTGGGTGCACTTGACCTTGTTCTAGGTCTCATTCATATGCAGCCTTAATCCCCAATGCTCACACTTATACTCGGTTTTGGGAACCGGGACGGGTTGACTGACGAAAGTAACACAAACAATCAGATAACATCGGCATCATTAGCTCCCTATACATCTAGGTGGAAACAGTGAGTCGCAAAAAGAAAGGCAAAGCAGAGAAGAAGCAAGCCGACCGGACGGCCGTATTTCTCTGCAAGTGCGGCTCCAACATTGCGGATATTATTGATGTAGAGTCACTCAGAAAGAGGTATGAGTCATCTGGGGTCCCATTGGTGGAGGTCGACGACCATCTCTGCTCAGAGCAGGGAGTCTACGATCTCATCGGGGCCATAAAGAAGAGTGGGGCCGACAGAGTCGTAATTGCAGGTTGCTCCCCTCACCTTCACAAGGATTTGTTTGATGATGCCGTCAAGGAGGCTGGCATTGATCCCGGCCATCTTCACATGGCAAACATCAGAGAACAGTGTAGTTGGGTCCACTATGATGACCCTGATACGGCAACGGCAAAGGCTGCGGCAATAATCGACACGGGACTCGCCAATGTGGGCGCAGCCCAGGCCATCCCAACCCATAGCATCCCAGTCGTGGAACGGGCACTTGTCGTGGGGGGCGGCGTGGCCGGAATGACAGCAGCCCTTGAGATGGCGGATTCGGGAATAGAAACAGTGATCGTCGAGAGAGCGGGATTCTTGGGAGGCCATATGGCCAAGTGGGACAAGCTGTTCCCCACTTTTGACTGTGGCATCTGCATCCTCGGACCGATGATGACAAGGATTGCCAGACATCCAAACATCCAGACAAGGACTCTCACGGAAATTCTTGATGTAAGAGGCTCTGTCGGGAGATTCAGAGTTAAGCTGAAACAGAATGCAAGATTCGTTGACATAGATACCTGTACGGGTTGCAACAGATGTATCGAAGTGTGTCCAGTGGAAGTGACTGACGATTACAACTATGGCCTTGGCCACAGAAAGGCAATGGTCAGGCCATCAGTGGACGCCGTACCTCTTGCCCCCTACATCGATCCTGAGCAATGTGTGGGCTGCCAGTCCTGCGCGGGGGTCTGTGAGCCTAAATCACTGAGATACGATGATGCTGATGTCACCGAAACGACGGAGTTCGGTGCGATTATTCTGGCTACAGGATTCAAGCCCTTCGACGCGAAACTTGTCGAAGAATTCGGCTACGGTGAGAATCCGGATGTAATAACATCTCTTGAACTTGAGAGGCTGCTGAATCCCGATGGGCCCAGTGGCGGCAAGCTTGTACGGCCTTCAACTGGGAAGAGACCGAAACGTGTTGTATTCGTGCCATGCGTAGGGAGCCGGTCGGAGCGCCTTGGCAGGCCATACTGCAGTCGGGTCTGTTGCACGGCAGCTGTCAAAGAAGTAGTACAGATCAAAAGGCAGATGCCTAGCTGTGAGGCATATGTCTTCTATACCGACATGAGGACATTTGGGAAGGGGCAGGAAGAGCTATATGAACGCTCGGCGAAGGATCATAATGTTACTTTCATTCGAGGGAATATCGGTGAAGTGGTTCTTGACCCAACTTCTGGCAAGACAACTGTCCGCGCCGAGGACACCTTGCTGAGAAGACACCTAGAGTTGGATGCAGACCTGGTTGTACTAATGGTGGGCATGGATGCTGAGCCAAGCAACCGTGAACTCTCGAACCTGTTCAGAGCGCCCCTCGACGAGAACGGTTTCTTCCTAGAACAGCACCCGAAGCTGAGTCCCAGCAGCACTGTCACCAAAGGAGTCTTCCTTGCTGGAGTGGCACAAGGTCCAAAGGACATAGCCGACAGCGTAGCTCACGCCGGACTTGCGGCTTCGAAGGTGAAGACGTTGCTCGCAAGCGGCAATGTGATTACCGAGGCATGTGTGCCCTCATTCAATGAGGATGTGTGCATCAGTTGCCGTCTTTGTGAGGTCATCTGTACGCCGAACGCGATCAAGTTCGAAAATGAGAAGTATCCTCAGATTAACTTGGCAGCCTGCAGAGGTTGCGGTGCGTGTGCTGCTGCATGTCCATCGGGAGCACTGGACCTTCCCTGTCTGACAACGGAGCAACTATTGGAAGCGACAAAGGCGGCCGTTCTGAATAACCCGGTCAGACCAGCCATTGTGGGGTATCTTTGCAGATGGTGTGCCTACAGTGCGGCAGACAGAGCAGGCACCTCAAGAATCAGGTATCCTCCCAACATAATCAACATCCAAGTACCATGCACAGGACGACTGAATACAGAGACCATACTGACTGCCTTTGCAGAAGGGGCAGATGGAGTAGCGGTGATGGGCTGCCACGTTCAGGATTGCCACTATCGGTCAGGTGCTCGATACGCGAAGAGCAGAACCGATACTATCCGTGAGGCTCTCGAGGGTGCAGGGATTGACGGTCGACGTCTCTTCTTTGGAAGCGTTTCCGCATCTGAGGCAGACCAATTCGCCGAACAGGTAAACGATTTTGTTAATGTGGTGACGAGGCTCGGACCCCTCGGTAGGGAGATGATGGGCAAGGTCACCAGAACCCAATCGGCAGACGCAGAAGAGATGACGGGGGGCTGAGAACGTGGAACGACAAGATGTCACAAGCGGAGAGCGGCCCGTCGTATCAATGGATCTTATGGATGGCAAGATTAGACTCGAATGGAAGACATCACTCCTAAAGAGGACTCTTGACTATGAGATTGAGAAGTGTGTCGGATGCAGCCTGTGTCTTCCATGTCCATGGGAGGCAATAACACTCGGTCCTGTGGCCGAAGCGGCCGCTGGGCGCATAGAAGGGGCCCCACTGGTGAATGTGGATCCGGAGTTGTGCACATTCTGCGGTCTGTGCGACTCAGCGTGCGTATTCAGAGCCTTTGACGCATCATACGAGGGTGAAGATGCAGTCAACGAGTTCAATCGAATTGACGGAACTCATAGAATAGACGACGAGAAATGTGCACCGTGTCTTCTGTGTGCGAAGGTGTGTCCGACCGAATCACTGAATGTGGATATCAACGTTAGCAGAAAGAAGGACTTAGTGAAATATGAAGGCGAAGAGTCGGCGGAGGGCAAGATACGAGTAGATGAGGACAAGTGCTCGTATTGCGGACTTTGTGAACTCCTCTGTCCAGAAGCTATCACAATCTACTGGTCTGAAACAGCGGAACCACCAGATTTCCGACCTGCTGTTGCCATAAGAGTCAACGAGGATGAGTGCGACTACTGTGGTTTGTGCGAGAAGATTTGTCCGGATGAGGCAATCGAAGTTGAATGCACGAAGTCAACCCCCCGAAAGATTGGCGAGATTGAGATAACAGGGAAGCTTCACCACAATGATGAGAGCTGTGTGAAGTGTGGCCTCTGTGCGACCGTATGCCCATTTGAAGCACTAGAGGTCACGAAGCCGTTCTCCGGAGAGGTCATAATCAAGAAACTAGAGAAGTGTGATCCGACGGGATGCAACAACTGCTTCAACATATGTCCGGTGAAGGCAATCTATCCCACAGGCACCGCTGAGAAGATTGCAGTAAACGATGACAACTGCTTCTATTGCGGAGCATGTGAGCACTCGTGTCCCTACGATGTCCTTGAGGTGAAGCGAGAGGGATACAATGTTGAGCAACTGGAACTTGCGCGGAAATGGGAGAAAGCGAGAGGACTATTCTTCGATGCCGTGGTTGGTAGGGAACCAGCTCCGAGTGGCTTCTACGAACGAGACATCGTTGTCAAGATCTCTGAGAAACGAAGAGTTCAGGTCAAGGAAGAACAGGCATGGGACTCAGTGGATGGAATGCGAGCTAGGGCTATGAAAGCTGCTCAGAGATTGAAGGACCTACTCAACGGGGATCCCAGGCTTCAACTGCAAATGGAAAAGGGCAGAGTTGAGAAAGTGGTAGAGAGATTCAACGAAGCTCAAGAATAGAGTCAATCGATGTGACTTTGTCGTTACTCTTTGTGACAGTAACTGGGATTCCATGAAGTTGAACTGATTCTCCGTCAGATGGAACAGCAACAAGCGAGAGAGCCCACGGCGAACGAGGCATGACCGCCAAGCTTTCCTCGAGCTTGTCGTCTGGAAATGCTTTGACGACTACCTTTCCGGTCTTCGACTCGACACTCACTGCCTCGCCTTCTTTGAGACCAAGCCGTTTCATGTTCCCAATGCTCAGCGAGACTCTTGCTGCCGACTCTAGATACTCTGCGGACATCTTGTCACGAACCGACTCTATGTCAGTTTCAAATGAATGGGCAATCAGAAGTTTCAATTCTGCCTGTGGAAAGAGAAAATCACCTAACGACATGGGGATTACACTCAGATGTTGGTCAGCGAAGGCCGCCAACCTCTAAAATCTTAATCGCAAGCTCAAGAAATGACGCCTCAACGTTCGTTCCCGTCTTTGCTGAGGTTTCGAGGAAGCTTGCGTGGGCTCCTCGGTCTTCGATTCTCTTGGCGAGTGCCTGACCTTCTTCGGTGGTCACGAGTGTCTGCTGCATTACAGGATTGTCCTTGAACTGATCACGTAGGTCAATCTTGTTCCCAATTAGGACGATTGGGATCTTCTTGCCTGCATTATTCCAGCACTCATCGAGCCAATTGGGTATGTTATCGTAGGAAGCCCGCTCAACAGTTGAGTAGACGGCCAGGGCGCCTTGGGCACCTCTGTAGAAGGTGGAACGGACACTCTTGAAGTGTTCTTGTCCGGCCAAGTCCCAAATCTGAATGCTTACATCATGTCCGCCCGACAGTTCCATCTTCTTCACTGCGAAGTCGGCGCCGATTGTAATCATATAGTTGGCCTTGAAACCTTCTCCCATGTAGGTGCGCCTGAGGCTGGTTTTTCCGACCGAGCCATCACCCATGAGAACAACTTTGAATAATGCAGAGACCATGTGTAGCCCACCTAGTCTATTGTAGGCGACTTGGGCCGTATTTGACGCTTCACCTATTTAGGTATATGCTGAACATATGTAGGATTGTATC
>JBHLOD010000104.1:0-5677 GCA_048940825.1 Promethearchaeota archaeon
GCTATTCGCCCTTCTCTGCGTCTATACTCTTGAGGAGCTCATCCACCAGTGCACTTGGAAGGGTCTTCGCCTGAGATACGAGCGCTTCAATCTCTGGCGGCGGAAGTCCCCTCTTCTTCAGTTCCATCCTGAGGTTCTCGATTTCCATATCGGTCAGACGGTCCTCGAACTCAATGGGTTCTTCCTTGAAAGGCTCAATCTTGTCGGCTTCCTTGAGGAACCGCTCCGCAACATCTCTCGGTACTTTTTCTGCTTCTCTCATGATGGACTGTATCTCTTTCTCGGGGGTGCCTTTCTTCTCCAGTTTCTGCTTAAGCTCCCTCAATTCTTGGTCGGTGAGCGTCTCAACTGGCTTGGCGGGCTTTCTCTTCTTCTTCTTCTTCTCTTCGTACTCATGTCTAACTCCCCTCAGAAGCTCCATAGCCAGCATTCTGGGAACTTCTCGTGCCTGTTCAACAATCTTTTTGATCTCCTTTGGTTTGACTCCATCCTCTTTCAGTTGCTGCCTGAGCTCCTCGATCTCCTTCGCACTGAGGAAGTCTTGGTCTGCCTCTTCATCCTCCAGCTTAGCAGATTGGGCGAAACCCTGCAGAAGCATCTCGCCTACTTCCTTGGGCAACTTGCGAGCTTGGGCAATCACCGAATCAATCTCGTGCTCGGGCAACCCCTTCTCCATTAGCTCGGCCTTCATCTTAGCTATTTCAGAATCATCGAGAGTGTCCTTGGGTGGTTCTTCTTTCTCCTTCTCAATCTCCCTAACCCGATAGACAGTAGCTGCGGAAGCAATGCCAGTGGCTTCCTCGCCGCCAATTCGCCGGATTCTCTCTTCTACGACTTCTTGAAGCACCTCTTCAACTGAGATGCCCCTCGAAACAGAAGCAGCGATTGCTTCTTGTTGGATTACTTCTCGGGCAAATGTAGTCTGCTCACTGAGTTTCATCTTTGAGATTGCTAGTCTGAACTCCTCCACTTCTTCAGGTTTCATCTGCGTAAGGATTGAGAGATCAACAATCATTGTTTCAATCTCTGGTACTTCAACTTCAACGGACTCGGTAGGCATTTCTATTGCCTTTACCTTGACGCCAGTTGGTTGTAACAACTCAGAGAACAATTCGGCTATCACGACCTCTCTTCTTCTCACTTCCTTTGCAGGTTTTGGTACACGCCTCCTACGCAGCTGCCTGATCTGTGCGCTTAGAGTCCGAACCATCTTCGGTACTCGCAGGACCCTGACATAGAACACGGCACTAAGGAGTATCATCAGAAAAGCGGCGCTGCCGTAGGTAATTGCATTCTGCATTGCAATGTCGGTGTCTGATGGACTGACAGAAACAGTCAAGCTCTCGGAATCTGGAATGTAGTTGGTCTTGTTGAAGGTGATCGTGAATGTGGCAACACCTGCTTGCCTGAAAGCAACGACCCTGAATTGATGCCAGCCCGGCCTGCTCATGTCCGGACCGAGATATTCTAGCGCGGCATATGAATCATCGTCACTCTCAATGCTGATCGCCGCTTCGATGATACCCGCACCGCCATGAGTAGGCCAGTCATCCTGATACACAATCCAGAAGGTCGTATTATGTCCGTAGTACAATGAGAGCTGCGACTGTCCCTGGATTTCAAGGAGAGTGGGTACGGGGACTATCCAGACACGGAAAGTGAACTCAGCGGTAGTGTGATTCTCAAGCGCAAGGTGGATGTTGAAAGTGAGCTCTTTGTTCAGTGGGTAGAGTTCTGCATCCAGTAGGAATGTGTAGTTTCCGTTCCCTGCATCAGCAAGTTCTAGAGGCATCTGATAGAAGCCCGGCCCTGAGAAGGTTGTGCCGTTGGATGTCGCTAGGGGTATGCCACCGTAGTTTCGAGAATCTGAGTATTCCAGAGCTATCGTCAGAGTATCGCCATATGGAACCCTGAGATTCTCCCAGCTATCGCCAATGCGGTAGACCTCTGAGATTCTGAGATTGATTTCAGTCGGCACGGGCTTTACGCTAACAGCGACAGTGATTTGCCTACCGATGTAGTTGTCCTTCCGGAAGCTGATTGTTAGGGGATATGTCCCAGGTCTTAGCAGAGTCGTATTTACAGGCATGCCATAGGAGCCTGTGGCAAGGTAGGTCATCACGCCATTCGCATTCGGCCATTCGAAGGTCGCCTCGTCGGCTTGTACGCTGACATTTCTGTAGGTGTCTCGGTAGGTGAAGTTCAGCAGCCCATTCCATCCCCACACCAAGTCCAATGGACCTTCGGTTTCAATCGTCGTTGGAAGGTACTGCACGAGAATGGTTGTCGCATTATCTGCGATCGTATAGTCTTCGGATGGTGGAATCGCCTTAATGAAGAATGAGTGAGGTAGTGCGGCACTTTCGGACGTATTGAAGTCGAAGTAGAAATAGCCAGGTCCTCCGATTGCGGTCCCGTTATTCAGAATTCCGGACAGACCGAGCTCGGGAGAGTACCAAGTAACATTGCAGCCTGCAATTCCAGTGGAATAGGGGTCTGAAACATTGAGGGCTGGAGTCAGAATGTGGACACCAATTCGAACCACTTCGGACCAATAGACAGGAGTGTACTCGTATGTAGCAGTGAGATTGTCAAGCCAAGCTATCATATTGATCTTGGAAATGATCATTATCATTGTGGAGGATGCATTGCCATAGTTCTCTTTCCAACCTATGATCTCGATGGTGTACGTATCGAATCCAGCTCCATGAGTAGGCAAATCCACTGAATAGTATCCGGGGCGGCTAGGCAATTCGACGAGAGTCAGATTGTCAAAGTCCCACCTTGCCACTAGATTGGCATCTGTTACTAGGAGTCCTGAAGAGTCCTCGACATACACCACAATGTTCGGAGTACTGCCGTAATCGGCTGAAAACACATACTTGCTGTCCTCAGGAATGATTTCCATGGGCCTGTGCAGAAGCTGGAAGACCACCAAATACGAGTCATTGAGATAGTTTGGCGAGTATGCATTGACCATCACTTTGGCAGCAGTTCCTGCTGTGCCCTGACTTGTGTATAGGTCTGCAGTGTAGTTTCCAGGCACACCCGACGGAAGGAATATCTCGGAAACACCACTCCAGTTGTAGGTTATGAATGCACTTGTGACAAGTTGATTTCTGAGAGTGTCGTTAAGAGCCGCGTGAAGAGTTATACGGTCTCCCCAGTAGACCTCTCCCTGTGTCGGGCTCTCCCACGTGACTATCAACTCGCAGGGTACCGCAAGAAGGTTGATCTCAATGGTCAGACTACTTATCTGATAGTGACTGCGAGTTGCGCCAACAATCAGTGTCTGTGAACCGAAGTCAAGGTTCGTGGTATCAAGTGTTACGTTGTAGATCCCATTGCCCAGATCTACCCAAGAAGCTTGATCGCCCCAAGACACACTCAGGAGTGCACCTGGCAATGGGGCATCGTCTGCGTCGTAGTCTGTTAGGTTCAAGATGACAAATGTCGAGTATCCGGCGTAGTTCACTGGTGCTAGTTCTGCGGCAAGGCCAGCGTATCTTTCTCGAACGATGAAAGAAGCTTGAGTTTCTGCAACATCGTATGGATTGAAGTTGATAGTGACAGTCACGTATTCCAGACCAACCTCAAATGAGTCTGTGAGATTCAATGTGATGTTGTAGATGCCTCCTGTGAGAGCTTCAATTGACCAGGCTGATGGTTCCATTCCTCTGGCATCAAGCAGCGTGGCAAATCCCTCTGCCCCATCAATCGTGGATGTGTGGTCAACGTCTGTGAACCTTATAGTAAATGAAATGTTCTGATAGAAGGCGGCAACAGACGGTGTCGGTAGATCACTCGAAAGCGAAGTCTGAATCATCCTGGCGACACCTGTCACCTGCAGCCCGGTCACGTTCAGATAGTATGGGGATTGTGATGGGTTCCAGCGCACATCGATGAGGAAATGGAACTCTCCATTGCCTAGTACGGAAGTGTCGACCAGCACAGTGTAGGTACCAGAGTCAATCCCAGTTCCAGCCAGTACCCAGTAGTCTGTGTCCTCGACGAGGCTAGGATTCTCTATGCAGTCAAGGATTACTGATGCGCCTTCAATACCACCGCCTTTGGCTTGATCAGTGAATGTGAACTTCAAAGTCATGTTATCTCCCACTGGCGTATCAGTCACCTGTTCCATGGCTACATTGCCAATGCGTTCAACGGTAGCCACGAACACAGACGTCAGGTCATCAGCGTAGTATGGAGCGCCTCCAGGCCAGGTCACTACTATGCTGATGTTCCAGTTGCTGACCAGACTCTCACTGATTACAGTGGAGTTCAGGTCAATTCTGAATGCGGATCCCAACGGAATGATGGAATAGTCACCAACTGAAAGGAGAATTGAGTGGCTGTAGATGGCAACGTCGTCTGTTGAGATAACAATCCTGGAACCATTCATGCTGTCAACAAAAGCGAAGTCGAAGGTCACGTTATCGAGATATTGAGTTTCGGAAGGTGGCAGAACTATTTCTACGACAGCGGGCCTTTCAGTGACTATTACGCTAACGTTGAGCTGGGACTCTGCGTAGTATGGAACTCCCGCGGACCAATTAGCGTTCACCAATATGGTCTTTGAGCCTGGTACCCCAAGGACGGAGGTCAATATGGAAACTTGGTATTGCCCGTCCAACAGTGAAAGAATCTCATAGTCCACTGATTCCTGTAGTAGGATCGGACCATGATGAAGGGTAATTGTCCCGCCAGCAATTCCGGTCGACGACAATACATCTTCATACTCAATAGTGAAGTTAGCATATTCCATGTATCGAGTTGGAACCGGCGTTGATATTAGACTCAGGTCGGATTCTCTCTCAGTTATCTGAAACGGTACCAGTATGTCAGACCAACTATGGTAGGGTGCTTTGTACTCACTGCTGAAGTTCAGCCACAGTAGATATGGGGTCCCAACGTTTAGTACCTGATTGTGTGTTTCAGCAATGAGCAAGTAGTTTTCATGTCCGGGTCGCCATAAACACGAGAAAGTCCACCCAGTAGAGTTCAGAATCTCTACACTTACCACATACCCGGATTCATTCGCAATTGGATAGAGAGTTTCTAGGTCTTGATAACGTAGGACTATGCTAATTGAAGTGTTGTATGGAATGCTGCCAGGAGGTTCGGCCGTGAGCATTGTTCTTCTTTCAGTAACCGTCAAGAGACCTGTCTTGTTGTGGTCCTGATAGAAGAACAAGCCAAAGGATGTGACTAGTTCCAGATCAAAATTACCAGGTGTCTGGAAGTAGGACGTGTCCAATGACACCTCATATTGACCTCCGCCCACTCCTACAACACTGAAGTAGCCCTGAGGTATCTGTGTCGTTTCATTGTAGAGAAAGATGCTGGCCCCGTCTATGCCACTCGCAACGGTGCCTGCGACATCCGTAAGGATGACATTGAATGTTGCATTATTACCATATGGTGTCACCGGAGGTGTTGGGTAGGTAATTACAGTCTGACGGTATGTGACTGTCGTTTGGATGAGTATTCCAGTCCTGTTGGCGTAGAAGGGAATTCCTGCCCATGATACATCAAGTGTCAGAACTCTCTCTCCCAACGGGGATCCGAACTGACTCGTGTTGAAGGACACAGTGTAAATCCCGCCAATTGAATCGAAGTACAGGGAGTAATCTGAGATATTCAACATCACGTACATCGTGCTATCATCATACGCTAT
>JBHLOD010000105.1:0-5674 GCA_048940825.1 Promethearchaeota archaeon
GCCAGCAACGGAGGGTGGCGATAGGAGTTGCACGTGACGAGAGTGCCAAGTCGAATCTTTGTTGTCTTTGCAGCAAGGGCTGCAAGCAGAGTCCATGCATCCATGCAGTTTCTGTTCTCTGATTGTTCATCCCAGAAAAGATGGTCACTCGCCCAGAATGAGTCATACCCTAGTTTCTCGGCCTCGAGGGCGATGAGTTCCGCGTTTTCGTAGTCGTAGCCGAGTTGCGGTTCGATATGGACACCAAACTTCACTGTCATTCTTCTCACCCTATCTTGGGATAGGACTCCGGCCAAAGGATACCCTTTAGTCTTCCCTCCAGAGCAGGAGGTAGTACATGCCTTCTTCGAGTGAAGGTCTTATATCCGAGCATCTACAGAGTATTCGAGGTTGAGGAGGTATTTCTGTTGAACATTCAGGCTCTGCTAGAAACCCTGAGCCTATTCATCAGAGATCGCGAAGCGATATACAAGAGCATCCAGGAAGAGAAGAATCTCAAAGAGTACTTCATCGCTTCGACCATTGCCACCCTGCTGTTTGGTGCAGTATACGGTATTGTGATGGGTTTCTACGCCGGTGGACTCCAAATCCTCTATGACGCCATCAAGATACCTCTGCTTCTTCTCGTTTCACTTTATGTTTCACTACCGACATACTACGTGCTTAACGGCATACTTGGGGGTGACTTGAGTCTTAGACAGCTCACCGTGCTTTTCATGGTAAGCATCAGTCTTCTTACTATGATGCTCATGGCCTTCTTTCCAGTGACTCTCTTCTTTACCTTGACGACCCCCGAACGTACGTTCGCGACATATGGCTTCACAGTGCTGCTCAACGTACTGTTCTTCGGGATATCAGGGCTGACAGCTGTGAGCTATCTGCTTCAGGGCTTTAGCCGAATTCATGGGGAGAACAAGCGTTGGGTACTAGCCATGGTCATTGGTAGCTTCGTTCTTGCGTTTGTGGGGACACAGCTTGCGTGGGTTCTTCGACCATACTTCCATGTATCAGAGGCGTTCATTGCGCCGCCAAGCGGCAATTTCTACATTGCACTGTTCGAACTCATTGTGCGGCTGCTGCGTGGTTGGTGAGTCTATCGACTGCTAGCATGTGTACCTGCGAATTGCTGCTCGACTTGATGATTGATGCAGATTAGAGAACCGAGGCCCGTGCCGTTCCTATGATGTCCCCTCCTCATCCTATGGTTGCGATAGCTTAATACGCGCATACTGAGCAATTCTCAGGGAGTTGCATCGTTGCCCTTCTGTTCATGGTGCGGCAGTCAAGTGAGCGAATCAGCAGAGATGGTCTATCGAAAGGCCCAGGGGAGATACCCTCTGCTTTGTGAATCCTGCATGCTATGGGAGATGGACAGAAGGTCATCAGAGCGCTTCACTTGCGTACGCTGCGGCGGTGAGATTGATTTCCTACGTCGTTTTGCCGTCAGGAGAATGGAAGAAGAGGGAATCAGCCCACAGCAGCTATGTCTTGATTGCCTTAGGAAACAGCTTGATGTCGTAGTGGCCGATCCACACAGGTCTCCGAAGGAAGCAATGACTCAGGTCCTACTCTTAGATGATTGGCTCCAGGAGAAGTGGCCTTCTCACTTCAGGCAGGATTTCAACGTTCTTTGTCCATGGTGTCTTGTGTCTCTTTCATCTGAGAAGATATCGAGGCTTAGAAGGGGAGAACTGGTTAGTTGCGACGACTGTGGGACCACGTTGACATCAGACATCCTCTAGAGATTCTGCATAGAGGCTATACAAGTAGGCAAGGACGTAGCTCCTTGAATTGAGTTTTCTTTGTGAGATTAGAAGTCGCCTCCGTACGGACCTGACTCGGCCCATGCGGCATTCAAGGCCATTGCCATGTTGACTCTAGACGCTAGAGCCGCGATCGCCGCAATGAAGACTGCAACCGAAAAGAGGAAGGATGTGAGCACACCAAGGAGAACCGGCCATGGAATTGTTAAGAACGCTGCGACAGGAAAGAGAGAGGACCAAGAGCCATATGCTCCCACTGCGGTCAGCAGAGAATTTGCCAGAAAGAGTGGGCTGTATATTGCTAGGAGAAGAACACTAAGACAGAGAAGCACCAGTAACTCTGCTCCCTGGACCGATACAACCAGAGAGTTGCTCGCCCCCATCGATTTGAGGAGCGCAATCTCTCTCTTCCTAGCGCGAACTCCTTCGACGGCGTAGATTGTGAATGCACCCAGGATTGTGAGGACTGTCATCGTCATCATCATTGTGTCAATGGCCCTGTCAATGTGATATGATACTTGAGTTAGATAGTATTGCATCTCATAATCAACCGTACCCCACTCCCCACTCTGCACCACCAAGTCCCCGCCTGAGTCCAGAAGCTCTTCTCCTACTGCGGTGCCGTTTGTCCCGGGGGCTGTGCTTAACACGCAGTAGTGGTCAACATCCGCAGTCATGTTTAAACTGTACTTGGTGAAATCGCGATGAACCCAAGCTCTTCTCTCACCAAACCCTTCCGACGGAAGGTCATAAGGTGCCGGACTACCAAAGCGTGACTCTCTTTCAAGTAGTTCAGGAATGGCGGGGACAATACCAATTATGATGAACTCGTAGACTTCAGTCGACTCCAAATCCCCATATGCACGTAGTACATCCCCCTCTTCAAAGGAGTAGCTATCAGCAATGTCCCTTGTTATAATCACTCCAGTAGGGTCATTCGCCAAGTCCATAAGGAACTCGCCAAGCTCAGACTGGTTCAAGCGCAACCCGAGATGGTCATATCCAATTGTGATGTATTCAGTGGGGTCAATCGCTACGAAATCAGCCCCACTCTCCAAGTCGTCAGCAAGGAATAGAGTCACGATGTCCACCAGTGAGGCTGATAGGGTTAGACTGTGCTGTGTGGCATTCTGTAAGAACGCATCTACCATGTCAGCGGCCGAGGGGTCAAGTCGAAAAGTCACATCTGCACCCATTGCAAACCTTGAATGATGAAGATGAGTGACCGGTAGAGAACTGTCTACGACGGCATTACTCCACGCAAGACTGATTGCCAACACTAGGACCATGACCGCGGGTCCTGCAGACGACGCTTCCTTCCCGATTCTTCGGATTCCAACTCGAGCAGGGACTTCACCCACGATGCGTTTTAGCCCTCCTGAAATGAGGTTGGCGCCTCTGCGGATGCCCTTGATAACAAGGCTGGCGACCCCAAGGAACAGCGGAAGGGGAGTCATGGAGGCCAACAGGGCGAAGAATAGGTTTCTCCTTACCTCAACTCCACCCACATAGGCTGCCAGCATCAGGAAGCTTGCGAATACGACGACAAGCAATTCCCACTTAACTAGATTGAAGCCCTTCACTATTCTGTAGAGTGTACCAGAACCTGTTTCTATTCTCTTTCTAGTGGAGTATATCCTTCGGTAGGCTACAAGAGTCAAAAGAGGTAGCATAATACCCACTATTAGTCCCAGAATCAAGGCTTCTCGTGTGATCAATAGTGGATCTTGGAGTATAAGTGAGAGATCGAATTGGAAGTAGCCCTCTGCCGCAATAGCGATTCTACTAGCAAGAACTCCGAATAGAAGACCCAAGACGCAGGACAAAGCAGTAATAATGGACATCTCATGGTTGATGATGCTATTCAAGTCCTTGTCCGTCGCTCCTCGGGCGGTCAGCATACTTGTCTCGTATCTTCTTTCATTCATGTTGTACCTGATTGCCAGAAAGCCTACCATCATGATAAGCAGAATCGCCGGCGTTGCACGCCAAAGTTGGCTTATTCTTGTACGGTCCATCCACCTCATGTATGACAGTATCCCTGATTCTAGCAAGCCATTGACATTGTACTTTGAGTGTGGATTCTCGGTTGTTAAAAGTGGATCAAGTGCTCTGATGTTGCCGGATATTCCCACGACGTATACTAGTGAAGCACCAGCGTCAAAGGGCGTCAGGCTCGATCTTTCAACATCCACATGAAGGGTGAATGGCGTTCCCCTTGGCGCGAGGAGAGTGGTCACCGTGATTACATCGTAGTCAAAGAGGTACTCGTAGAGCCATGAATAGTCTAGTTCGGAATCAGGAATGGCGTAGATTCCCACTACCGTTACGTTTTGTTGGTGCGTTTCATCTCTGTACGCGTAGGTCATGTATGAGCCAAGATCGAGATTCAGCCAATCCTGTCCTGCTAGTGCCAGCGAAACTGCGATCTCCGACTCGTTCTGGGGCCATCTCCCCCCCACAAGAGTAAAGACGCTCGGGAATGCATCAAGATATTCCTGAGAAGGTGCACATACACTGACTCTTTCCCATGTCTTTGCTCCTACATGCTTGAGGAAGGCCGCCGAGTCCTGCAACAAGACTGCCTTGGACACACCATCAATCTGACGAACGGAGGAGAGTATGTCTTCGACCTCCGGCCCAACAACGACCATCGAAACATCTCCTACGTCCACTGCTTGGACCCAGTAGTGAACCGAGAATGAGTCAACATACACCGCGATTCCCATTGCCGTGGTTGATGTCAGCAGGAAACACAGTAGCGTCACACTCTTCCTTCGTAGGCTTTGAAACGCCTCGTATCCTACTGGAACCGCTGCCAGGACTACCCCCTCATGAATCGGTTGTCCGAGTAGAGGAATAGTTCCAATGATTGAAAAGCATGTGCTTTTTGGCTGATTAACAGGTTCGAGGATGCAGTCTTGTTGTCCATATGAACCGTGTCCTTCATGGTGCCCTAGAATCCCTTTGATGACCTAACTGAGCTGAAGTGGCGGCGAAGTCAGACGGCAAGTTGTGGACTCGGAGCAGCAATGAGATTAACGAGAGAAGACGGTCGTGAAAGTATGAAGAAAGGTTTGAAGTGTCCTAGGTGTGGTAGTGGGGAGGTCGGCAGGGAAATGCATCCAGGGTCCTTTGGTATAAGAGCCCGCTTTGTCTATTCCTGCAAGAAGTGTGGGAATCAATGGGAGGAATGATTGCGGCAAGTAGTTGCGGAGAAGTCATGCCATAATCCTTTTATTCGAACGTCAGGGCGTGACGATGAGTCTTGGCACTCAAGGCCATATCTGACAGGTGAAACAACATGGGAAAGCGACCCGGTCACTGTTATCGAGAGGCTGATAGGCCGCCATTCGTGAGGAAGAAGTACATACATCGTCAACCAGCCAGTAGAATAGTGAGCTTTGACATGGGTAACACCGGCGGCGATTTCGAGGTAGAGCTATCTCTAGTCGGTCTTGAGAGGTGCCAGATTCGACATCAGGCCTTGGAGGCAGCCCGTATCGCTTCTAACCGACACATGACCAAGACTGTCGGTAGGAAGAACTACCACCTGAGAATCCGCGTAAAACCTTACCACTATCTCCGTGAGAACAAGATGATCTCAGGTGCAGGTGCAGACCGTGTTCAGGATGGTATGCGAAAGGCTTTCGGAAAGGTCATCGGTGTGGCGGCAAGGGTCAGCCCCGACCAGCCGCTCATTACTATCAGAACTGATAAGGCGTATATTCAGCAGGCAATGAGGGCTCTGAAGAAGGCTGCTCCAAAGATGCCAACTCCATGCAAGATCAACTTTGACAAGATTGATCCGCAGTTAAAGAAGAAGCTCGGCTATGGTTCCTAGCCACCGGGCCGCTCCTCTCTGGACTATACCAATCGACTATTCATCAAGGTTAATCTAGGACTAGTCC
>JBHLOD010000106.1:0-5662 GCA_048940825.1 Promethearchaeota archaeon
ATCTTAAGAGCGTCCTTCTCCTCTTTCTTGCGCAACTTCCGGAGTTCCTTCATCTGCTTGTCGTCGAACTCTGCGTTATCAGGCAAATTGCGTACAGCCTCGTACTTCCAAAATCGAGTTCAACTTATTAATCCAAGCAAAAGGGTTTCAGGCCTGGACCAACCGGCTGAGCAATGGCCGCCAATCATCCCCCGGGAGTAGTTCAATAAATCCGGCGTCTCCACTGGCCTTAAGTTACGTAAAAGTATATTACGTATTCCACGTATTAAATATTGCGCCTGTACCAAGAAGTGGTTGGAGGGGGGAGTCCCTTGTACTCTCCTAGTCGTGCACCACATGTGCTTGGCTGGCGCACCCTCTATCCAGCTAGTTCTCTGACCTTTGCCAGCATATCAGTGATTGGCATCTCCCAGCTGTTGGTGTCCTTGTTATAGGCGTCGAGAAGATGAGTCCACCCCTTGCCTTTCGACTTTAGGATAACCTGAATGAAGAACTCCTCCGAGTACCTTCTGAAGATGTTCAACCTTTGCAGTAGTTGGTTAGTTTCACTCGGAGGAATCGCAACCACCACTTCATGATGGATGTCGTTCTCCAGAACAAAGCTCACCTCATAGGGGAGACGATGAAAACCGCACAGTATTTCCTTTGTGTGTTTGGTTGACTTAAAGAAGCATGCGATTGAGATCGTTTCATTGAATGGATTGAAGGTTGGCTTGATACCCCTAATGATGCCCTCGTCTTCGAGTCGCTTTACTCTCTTGTGGACGAGCGCAAGTGAAAGTCCTAGTTGATCGGCCACTTCCCTGAGACAAATCGTAGGGTTATCTACCAACTTCTGTATGATCTTGATATCTTTGAACTTGAACGCCACATTCGGAGGGAACTGTTCCAAGCCCAGGTCAAACTCGCAACCCTCGTCCAGTATCTCTGTAATCTCACCCGTCCAGACATCCCAGTCCCAATCACTATCAGGAAGTAGTGGTGCGACATCTGCGCCTTTCCTACAGTAATCAACCAAATCAAAGATGTAGAATTCCTGCACGAGGCCGCTGTTCTTAATCTCTTCCGCAAACTGAAGGACTATCCCAGGAGCAACCAAGGGGTACATGGCGTGCGCCACGAATCCGTCATATCTACCATAGGTTGGTGCATAATAGTAGATGAGAGGTGACTCCTGCAGAACTTTGGCAAGCCTATCTTCCTTGTCTGGAAATCCTTGAAAGAGAAGAAGCCTTTCCCCCAGACCGATCTTTCTCTCGTAGGTCTGAATCTTGGGGGGTCTCAGCAGTCCCTTTTTTCGCAGTTTCTCTAGCCTGTATCTCACCGTTCTCTCGTGGATTCCAAGCTGCTTGCTCAATTTGCTGGCAGTGACTTTCTTCTTTGATTCCTGCAGTGCGGTAAGAATCTTGGCGTAGTCTTCGTCGAGGTTTACAGAGATCTTCAGGTTTGTCACTTCCAAGGACGGATCCCGCGAACTGCGGAGGAGTTTCGGGAAAGCTCCTCAAGAGGGATACTAATGATGCCCTACATATACTAGGAGCGTCGCCAGTTATCTCTTTTCATTACTTTCGGCAAAAGCTTTATATATATATGTTGCCGTATGTTTACATAGCGGTTACAAGTGGCAATGACTCGGATTGTAGGATTCCGATACTGACCGATGCAGCAAGAATCGGAAGGTGCCAACCGCAGTATCAATGAATCTGCTGAACATGCTGATTCCACAGCGAATCACAAGTTTCTCAGTCTCTTTCCATCCCAACAGTGGTCAGTGGATTCTCCTCCTTCAACTCCAAAGTCAGGAGATGTCTTGAACTCAGGCTGGGTTGATGCCCTTGTGCCGCACCCTATACAGGATGCGTGTATAGAAATGGCAACAAAGCAAGTCCCAATCGTTCAGAGAACAATTGTAGAAATCAAACCAATTGAGGAATTGGTGGATGAGCTCGATGAGAAGTATCAAATCTCTGCGCCCGAACTCCGTCGACACTTGGCGGCTGAAGCGGCAGTGCGTGATCTAGAACGCATCAAGACCAGAGGTCTGGTGAATCTCAGGAGCACGTTTATACATTGAACGGGGTCAACTCGTTCAGGAATTACAGTCCCAACATAAGGGAAGCAAGTCATCAGCTGGTGTCAGGTTTAGGTACCAGCTGATGCAGCTCTTTTTGATGAAATCATGCCGATGTCAGTGTCAACATGATTGGACTACCGCATCCCCGACACGCTGTTTTGTGGCTTGGATTGACGCTAGCTCGGAATCAGTGTGGTCCAGAGCACAACAGGGTTAATATCGGCGTAGGGCGTATCTACTAGAGTTGCTTCAGTGGCAGGCAGACACTGAAATGGGGTCATCCAGCCATGCGGTTCACCAGAAGGAAGAGCAACTATGCAATCGCCTTCATACTGCTGGCCATGGTTGCCGTGTCTGGCACAGGAACCCTCTTCCTTAGCCAGCCAATGCGTGTACCGTCAGAGCAATTCATCGTGGAAACAATTGGAAACCCACACTCGATGGATCCACACGTTGAATATTCGAGCTATGGTGCAGCCATGCTCTTCAATGTCTATGAAACGCTCTATACCTACCCGTGGGGCACAAACAGCACTCAGCCATCAGTCCCGTTGCTGGCTGCTACCGCACCTGTGATTTCTTCAGACGGCCTGAAGTACAACATTTCTCTCAGACAGGGAATCATCTTTCACGATGGCACACCCTTCAATGCAAGCTGTGTCAAGTGGAATATTGAAAGAGTGGCCAAGATCTTCGACACTGAGGGCCCTGCAAGGATAATCATTGAACCACTCAAAGGTGGCGGAACGCTAATGACCGAAGCACATGTAAACGGCACTGGTTCTAACGAATTCCAGGCCGCCTTTGACGACTGGCAAGCAAACTCCAGTGCAATCATAGTCTTGGACACCTATACCATACAGTTCAATCTTGAGCGTCCTTTTGCACCCTTCATCGCGGCACTGACTCATTCAGTCGGCTCCATTATGAGTCCAACCTACGTACTAGAGAGCCCAGCAAACGACACGGGGCCAATGGACTCTCATTGGGGAGTTCACTATGGTCAGATTGGCACATGGATGGACGTTCACACTTGCGGAACTGGGCCGTACATGCTCGAAGAGTGGAGACCTTACGAATTCATCCACATGGCCTGGTTTGACAACTATTGGAGGGCAGACTCGACAGAAACCGCTATCGAGCCTCCAGACTACGCAGGCTCAATGACCGATGTCTGGTACAAAATCAACGAAGACACAACTGGACGTCTACTTAACCTCAGGACAGGTCTCGCAGACTCCGTCTACTGGCCATTAGCAAATGCTGACGAGATTTGGGACGAAGATATGCAAGGCTCAACGGATCCAAACATTGACCTCATAACCGATGGCCTAGGCTTCACCCTAACTGCATTCACTTTCAACTTCAATCCAATCAACATAACTCGCGCTGGAAACACGACCGAGGTTACCAGTCCCTTCACCTATCGCGAACTCAGGAAGTGCTTTGCCTACGCCTTTGACTATGAAGCAGCAATCAGCGTAGTGCTTGGAGGCTGGGGCATCCAGGCAAAGGGTTTCATCCCACAAGGCATGTTCGGTCAAGACTCTTCGTACTGGGAGGAGGAATACGATATCGATGAGGCCATTTCATGGTGGAACGCCGCCATGAATGCTTCAGGATTCGTAGACACAATCAACGCTATGGAGGGCTACATCGACCTGTTCTACAACATAGGCAATGTAGTTCGCGAGCAAGGTTCTCTGCTCATGAAAGATGGTTTCGAGTCGGTCATGTCTGATCCGAGGACCAACCTTACTGGTATCAGTCCAGTTCCGGAAGTGAGGGTCAACCCTCTCGAATGGCCATATATGATTGAGAAGATGGAAGATGGCGAGATGCCAATCTGGCTCATTGGTTGGTCGCCTGACTACGCAGACCCCCATGACTGTGCGAGGAAGTTTGCACATTCCCAAGGTACACACATGGAGCTTTCCGGCTATGGTAACGCCACCGTTGACGAGTGGATTGTGAACGCGAGCGAGTCTACTAGCAGCACGGAAAGATTGGACCTATACGGCCAGATTCAGGCACAGGTAGCTCACGACCAGCCGAGCATCTACTTGTACCAACCCAGGCAGTTTGAAACCCACAGAGCATGGGCGAAGGGCAGCGGTCTGAACTTCAATCCGATGCACGACTATTATTGGTACCACATATGGAAGGACTATGAGGACGGATACTACCGTCCCACCCCAACATTCTATGACCCACTATACATGCTTGGTATGCTACTGTCAGCGGGATTGTTTATTGCCATTCTCGAAAGGGCGGTGCGCAGGGCAGGAGAATCGTGTGTGACTGTCTTCATGATGATCATAGTCCTATTCTTCTTTCTCCCCTTCCTCCTCGTACCTGGTCTCATCTTCCAGTTCTTCTTCAGTCCGTTATCTGCCGGTCTCTTCGGGTTGATGGCACTGCTCTTGGTGTTTGAACCAGACCCTGACCCAGGGCGACCTGAAGAGAAGCCAAAGATGTATGATGATTGGCCAGTTCGTGACGGATTTCAGCGTGAATCAAGCATAAGAGAGGCCTCCATGCAAGCACGCGTAGAAGAGGGTGACTTCTCGTGGCTTCGGCAGGCGAGAGATCGACAGAAACCTGAACCAGGGTATGAACCCTATATCGCAGGAATAGAAGCTAAAGAAACGAGATGGCAATACGACGATGAACCAGACAGCCCAATCGTAACATTGACCAAAACAATAGCCCACGGAATGGGATTCTCCCTCCTGACATTCATCGTCGGCATAGATGTCTTTGTTATCATCCTGATGTTCATCACGATGGGACCGCTTGGAACGTTTGCCAGTTTTGTTGGATTTGGACTTCTCTTCGTAACAGTGGGATGGACAAACAGGGCGCTAGCCAGAAGACTCTGGGGCATCAGAAGTAGTGACAGATGGTTGACACTGTTCATTCACGGGATAGTCCTACTTGGTGCCTTCTACATCGCGTTCTTCGTGCAGATCTATGTGATAGCCATTGTCTTCTCAGCTGTGGGTTGGTACGCCTTCGTCTACTCACTGGCCTATTCACCAGTCAATGTGCTCATCGGCGCGATAGTTGATGGTCACTTGGCAAAGGTCATCGCCAAGATATGGCAGACTAAGTGAACCCATGTGTTAGCTTGCTAACGACCTATCGTTCCTAGTCCGCGCATGGGAATATGCGGGGCTAGAAATCGCCTACTTCCGATGCTGGTTTCCTGACACCTACACACAAAGAACCGTAGTTGGTCAGTTTCCACTGTCCGTTCTTGTTTCGAGCCACTGTAGCAGGGCGCGGCGAGTCGGCTCCTCCACTCTCGATGAAGACCTTCCGAGTTTCGTCATCGACCTTCTGATCGCGAGTTACCGCCATTACAAGATTCTTCTTGTCGAACGAGTAATCGTCTTTCCAATTCGCACCGAGGTACGAACGTGCAATGTTCTTGTCATCCTGAAACTGCCCTATGTAGTACCTAGCACTCTTGCCTAGCTTCAGACCCGACGGTGACTTGCTGGACTCCATGCAATCTCTCTTTGATACAACAACAGTCATCATTGCATCTGCGAGATCTGCGTCCTTCTCAATGTTCAATGCGGC
>JBHLOD010000107.1:0-5652 GCA_048940825.1 Promethearchaeota archaeon
GGTCCGCTTTCGAATATGAAGAGAAGGTACATTGGGACAGAAACTGTCTACAAAAAGGAGTATGAACAGCTCAGAGTCTCTGGTATTGAAACCCTCGATCCGATACTAGAAACAATCTTTGAACAAGACCCGCGTCGTTCATACATCACATACAAGTTCTTCGAAGACATGAGACTGCAATTCCAAGAAATGGCGCGAGTTCTTGGACCTGGTGGACACTACTGTGTCGCTATAGGCAACAATGTGATTCGAGGAGTTGAGGTTCCCTCACATGAGATTCTCTGTGAAATCGCCACTAGCGAGGAGGTCGGCTTCAGGATTGAGAAGCTCTTCTTCTCTGCATTGATTCGGCATTTCATTCGCATCCCTCGTAGAGAGCGAATGCTAGGTGAGTGGGTTCTCATTCTTGAGAAGACTTGATTCCCACAAACTCTCCAACGCTATTGACAATCTTCTCCATTGCCCATAACGAGGCGTCAATCCCTGCAGGGACCTCCATAGCATGATTGGCATCATCAACGACGATTGCTTCACCCTTGGTTACTTCTACAAGCCTTGCCAGGATATTCTCATCATAATGTGGGTCTGCTGTACCAATAACGAACAGTGACTCGGGCTTATGCTTCTCTATCTGTTGCGTGACTTCTGGCATCAAGAGAAGTGGGGTGTGCCAAATCACCTTGTAGGCAGATGACTCGGGGTATGAGTCGAGTATGCGGGCTATTGCAATGGTGCCCAAGGACTTACCGACTAGGATCTCAAGACGCGACTCTACTTCCTTGAGTGCTGCTTCATATGCAGATTCAACATCCTCATACAGCCATTTCATCTGCTCATCACGCTGGAGCGCCTCGAAATTTGGATTGTCGAAGTACTGGTAATCGATGCTCAGAACGTTGATTCCCTTGTGAAGCAGCCTGCCAATAGTGTAGTAAAGGAGAGGTGCCTGAGCAGTATAGCCTCTTCCGGGGAAAACGACAGCAAGCCTATCTGACTTCTCCTCGAGTAGTCGTAGTGTGTTGGGGACGCTTTGATCTCGATGACCACGAATCGTCAGACTCTCAAAACGGTACATGTTGTCTTTTTCGGCATGCTTTGTGATAAGGCCTGCGCCAGAACTCCCAGAGGAGGGGAAGCGAATCCTTATTTGGAAATGTGATGCTCACGAGTCAAAACAACACGGAGGTAAGTTAAACCATGGCAACAACTTTCAGGTGGGATCATGTTTGCCCAACGCTCGTTCTTAGCCCTGCCTCCGTCTGCGAAGTTCCTCTATGTGCTGCTTAAGGGCAGGCGCCGAATGTCTCGACAGGATATCATCAACAGGACATTCCTGCCTCCCCGGACTGTGAACTACGGTCTTAGTCGACTTAAGGACTTAGGTCTCATTCGGGAATACGGGCACGATGAGGACAAGCGACGGACTTTCTACGAGCTGGTTTCGGCGCCCATGTAGACCAAATGGCAATACTGGCGATGTCTCCAAATGCAACATGGGGACATCGCACCCCCCATTCTTCGAAACTGTCCAAAAGCCTCATAATACACTTCTAGGCTCTGAATCACTGCAATGAGGCGAAACTGAATGGACTTCTATGAAGAGGCAGGTGTCGAACCAATCGGGGAAGAAACTCGCACACACCTCAGCACAGAGATTACGACAGAAGTTATCGACACTGAGGTGGTTCTTCAAGGTTGGGTTCATATATTGAGAGACAAGGGCAAGATCAAGTTCCTGATTCTGAGAGACGAAGCAGGCATTGTCCAAATTACTGTTCCTGAAAAGAAGGTTTCCAAGGAGGTCTTCGATGTTTCTGGACAACTCAAGCCTGAGTATGCAGTTTCAGTCAAGGGCAGAGTTGTCGCTGCGAAGCAGGTTGAGTCCGGTGTTGAGGTGATACCCATCCACATACGGATAATCAACACGTCTTATCGAATTCCAATAGATGTAGTTGAAGGAAAAGTCGACATCGACCTTGACACTCGCCTCAACCACCGGATTCTTGACCTTCGCAAGCCGAAGATAAATGCAATCTTCCGTATCCAGCACTCGTTGGTGAGATTTGCTCGCGAGTATCTCGAAGCGAACGGGTTCGTGGAGATTCATACACCCAAGATAGTTGCCGAGGCCACTGAAGGAGGTGCCAATCTCTTTGAAATCAAGTACTTCGATAAGAAGGCATACCTAGCTCAGAGCCCACAGTTCTACAAACAGCTAATGCTTCTAGCGGGTTTTGGCCGCGTGTACGAGATTGCACCCGTCTTTCGAGCTGAGAAACATAACACACGGCGTCACGTCAACGAATACACCTCCTTTGACTATGAGATGGCCTGGATTGCTGATGTCGACGATGTCATGAAGATGGAGGAACAGATGCTTCACTATTCATTCAAGAAGACAGCAAAAGCGTCTGCAAATGAGCTTGAGCTTCTTGAAGTCGAACTTGAAGTACCAAAGGTCCCCTTCAAGAGAATCAAATACGCTGAAGCGGTCGACCTTCTTAATCAGGAAGGGAAAGAGATGTCCATTGCAGATGATATCGACCCAGAAGGTGAACGACTTCTGGGAGAGATATTCCCCCGAGAGTTTGGAACTGAGATGGTGTTCATCACACATTATCCGCTTGAACTGCGCCCCGCTTATACAATGCCCAGCCTTACCGACGAGGGTATGACGGAGAGCTTTGACCTAACGTACAAAGGCATGGAGATTACTACTGGCGGACAACGAATTCATCTCTACGATCTTCTGGTAGAGAGGTTTAAGGCAAAGGGATTCAACACTGGCGATTTCGCCTTCTACCTCGATCCGTTCAAGTATGGAGCACCGCCCCACGGCGGTTTAGGCTTGGGCGTGGAACGGCTGACAATGCAGTTGCTCGGGATCGAGAACATCAGGGAGGCCACGCTTCTTCCGAGAGACAGAGATAGAATCACACCGTAACTCGCAGGTGGATAATACTCTCTCTTATAGTGGCATCTCTCCATTTCTCCACACGGCCAGTCAGGGCCATGTAGTCTAATGAAGGTAGACCTCATGCAGGAGCGACTTCAGTCAGAACTCTACGCATCCATTGCCACCTTGGACCAACTGAAGAAGATGTTCGACATGGGTCTTGTCGATATCAAATCGTATCAGAGAGAGTCTGAGGCATTGGCAAGAGAGGTCAAGCACAACATCGAAGACTTGAGACGCGTCGGACTTGACGTCTTGTTCTTCTTGGAATCGGAGCGACTACCTGAGCGTTTTGGTGATGCGCTAAGACTGCTGAATCTTCTAAGGCAAGAAGCCGGCCCCCGAACAGATGGAATGACTCTGGAAGAGTATTACGATCACATAGGACTCGCAGTCCTAGATGTTGCCACAGCGAACGCCTCAAAGGGTCTAATGGGTCTGGCAGAACTGATTGTTGAGGTTGTGAAGCGCCTCCCTGAGTTCAAGACTGTAAGCTATAGTGACGTGATTGAATCAGTGAACCGTGTTTCGGAGAATGGCCTCATCCCTGGTATTCGTACACTGGCCGGAGGTGTCAAAGTAGTCGAGCTGCGTCCCCTGGAGCTACGTCGAGACCAAGCAGATGTAGTGAACCTTGCAGCCTCCAAAGGCCATGTCTCTGTGGAAGAAGTAATGATGCAGTTCAAGTGGTCTGAGGACCATGCACGTCAGGTATTGGGGAGTCTTGTCGATGCTGGAATGGCCGTTGCCGACATTCGGTTCTCAACTGGAGGTCGATACTACTTCCCTGGTCTAAGGGCCAGGGATCAGCGTGATGGATCGATAGGGTCTGCTCGTTAGACCTTGACCTTTATTGCACCCTTCTCCCTGTCTACCCATTCTGCCAATCGTCTATCGACCATGATCTTCATAATCACACGAAGATCCTTTTCGGGCAGGCTAGCGAAATCCTGCTTCTCCTCCTGTATGATGATTGACTTGATATCGAGTCTCAACTTGCCCGTCTTCAATGCCCATTGGTAGACTATGTCTGCCCAATCCTCAAGGTATCTCCAATAGACGCGCAACTGTCTCTTTGCTTCGTCGAGCCATTCAGCAATTTCCTTCTGGACCAAGACTTCGCCAATCAACAGAAATGAGTCTAGCTTGCCGGCCATGTCCTTGAAAGGTGCATTCTTGATGAACATGGTGACTGACAGTACATGGACTCCATTCGCTTCCGCCCAGCCCAGAAGGAAGTCGGCCCACTCCTCTGCCCACATTTGTCTATCCTCCTCTCTTGGAGGAATACTGTACATCCATTCGGTTTCACTAACGCTACCCCAGGGTGGGAGAAGCACTATCTCAACTGTTGCTGGCTTCGTTTCCTCAACTATCACTGTTTCTGCTTCTGCAGAAACTTCCTCTGGGGTGATTATCGCTTCACGTTCTATAATGTGGACCTCGGGTCTGTGAGTTTCCTCTACGCTCTGAAACTCGACTCTCTCGACTTCTTCTGCAATGTCCTCTACGGCTTCCTGCTCAGCCTTTTCCTTCTCCTTCTCTCTCTGCCTCTCCTTGACCCCCAAACTCTATGAACCCTCCGCCCAGTCAATGTATCTCTTGACGTCCTCTGGAGATGTCGCCGGCCTTATGTTCTCAATCGCCTGGAGAAAGTCCACTCTTGAAACGGGTCGGATCTCCAGAATCTCATCATCATCATCCATCCGACCTGTGTGCTGAAGATCCCTTATGGGCTCCATAGCGGCCTCGCGGCACACAACGCTGATGTCTCGACCACTGTATCCCTCACTGAGATCAGCAAGTTCTTCGTAGTCAACCTCCGGAGCAACATCAATGTCTTCCATGTGAATCTGGAAGATATGTTTCCTCGCTGTCTTGTCAGGAAGTGGCACGTGTATCTTCTTCTCAAATCGGGACCTGAGCGCAAAGTCAAGCTCCCAAGGTAGGTTCGTAGCACCAATTACGGTGATTCTATCTTCTTGGTTACTAGCAAGTCCCTGTAGCTCTGTCAAGAGCTGAGTCTTCAGTCTTCTCTCTCCGCCTACATCATCACCAGATCTGGAAACCCCCACAGAGTCAAGTTCATCCATGAATATTATGGCAGGCTGGCTCTTCTTGGCCAATTGAAACAGGGTCATGACCAGTTTCTCTGATTCTCCCAGCCACTTACTGACAATGTTCCCAGCTGAAACATTGAAGAACGTGGCATTGATTTCTGCCGCAACGGCTTTTGCTATCAGAGTCTTTCCACAACCCGCTGGGCCATAGAAGAGTATTCCTCTCCATGGTTGTCTTGCCTTTGGCTTAAACAGCTCCGGATGCTTCATCGGAGCAACAATTGCATCGTTGATAGCCTGCTTGGCAGCCTCTAATCCCGCGACCTCGGACATTGTAGTGCTTGGCCTCTCTGTGATTATGGTGTCTGATATCATCTCCTTCAGTCTTCGCGTATCCTCATCCTCTTCAAGGTCTATCTCCTGTTCCTTCTCCAAAAGAGGTTCTGTATCTCCTACGGGCGAGGGAGTCAAGGGCGTAGTAAGCCCCTCCAGCGGCCCCCTAGCCTTCTTCTTGATTCCAGAAATGTATCGGACTCTATCTACACACTCTTGAGCCCTGTCCAGATAGTGTTTCTGCACTGAAGGAAGTGAGGTCGAGTTTGACAACTTGATCAGAATCTTGCTCGCTTTGAGATA
>JBHLOD010000108.1:0-5625 GCA_048940825.1 Promethearchaeota archaeon
TAGAGCCTTCACAACTCCCTCATAAGTGTAGAAGGAGGTCATGAGGCGCCTCACATCGAGGATCACGCCTGGTTCCAATTCAGGCACTTCCTCGTGCGCGTCTTGTGTACTATCTTCTGATGCTACCATTCTCTGTCATCTCCTGCAGTCATCGTCTCCTGAGTTTGGGATCCAAGATGTCTCTGACTCCATCGCCGACAAGGTTGAAGGCAAGTGCGCAGAGGAGGATTGCCATTCCGGGGTAGAATACCAACCAATAGAATATGAAGTGGGTCTGACCCGTTGCAATCATCAAGCCCCATTCTGCAGTGCCAGCTTCAGCCCCAAACCCGATGAAGCTAAGTCCAGCGGCTGTGAGTAGGACTCCGCCCAAGTCTAGAGTGGCCTGAACGATTATCGGCTGAATCGTATTGGGTAGGATGTGAGATATTAGGATACGGAAGTCCGAGGCTCCAACTGAACGCGCTGCTTCTACGTAAAGCCTCTCGCGTTCAATCAGTACTTGACCTCTGATGAGTCGTGCGTATGTAGGCCACCAGACAACCATCATAGCAATAGCAATGTTGTCAAGGTTCCTTTCACCAAGTGCTGCAACTATGGCCATGGCCAAGATGAGTCCTGGAAAAGCGAAGAACACATCTGTGATCCGCATAACAATCTCATCGACAGCGCCACCAAAGTAGCCTGCGGCAGCACCAATCAGTGCACCGATTGTCAGCGACACAGAGACCACCATGAGGGCAATTCTGAGATCTATTCGTGTTGCCCACATGACCATGCTGAAGATGTCTCCACCATTCTGATCTGTCCCCCATATGTGGTCGGGACTGGGTGGTGCCAACGTTTCAGTCCATATTCTCTCAGTGGGTCCATATGGTGCCCACATGTGGACAGTCAATGCAATGACAACATATCCAATTATGATAATCAATCCTGCCACTACGAGCGGGCTTCTCCTGATTAGGTACAGACTGTAACGCAGTTCCTTCATTCTCGGTCCAATGTCCTCTCTGAATAGTACCCACCAGTAGGACCGTACGCTGGGAATGAACAGCATCGCTATCGCCACAAGGTTTGCTATGGCTAGGTATACTGCAAATCCTCCCACAAGGAACTCAATTCCAATGTAGATGAGATTGGCGTAGATCACCCACGAGAAAGCTGCTGTGTCAAGTCTGAGAACCGACCTGCCAATGGTCGCCAACCAGAGGCCAAGCACGGCTAGTGGAAGTGTGTTCAGCACTAGCGTGCCGAGCAAAGCACTCATACCAAATTCGACTGCGATGAATCCGGCCACAACCGGTGCAAGGATGATAAGGCCTATTCCAAGCCCGGCCAGACCTACAATGGCCTGATAGATTCCTAGGACTCTGACCATTTGTGGTGCTACTTCAGCAACCGCTTCAACCTGTACTTGAGTTGTTTCACCCATTCTTGTTCACCTCTAGCCGTATCGTATGCGCGGGTCGAGCGTAGCATACACTAGGTCCACAACTAAGTTGGCCGTCACGAATATGATTGCCACAAGTAGCGTGAACGCATTGATGCTGGGTATGTCCGACGTTAGGATTGCGGCCACCGCCCATCGACCGAGTCCAGGCCAGCTGAATATTGTTTCAGTTAGCACAGCTCCGGTAATCAAACCACCAAAGGCAAGTCCTATGATTGTGACCGTAGGTATCATGGCATTCCGTAAAGCATGCCGATAGATTACCACTCTTTCTCTCAAGCCCTTTGATCTTGCCAGAGTGATGTAGTCCTCCTTGAGAACCTCCAGCATACTAGACCGCATCATCCTTGTGATAATCGCCAGAAAGATGTAACCGAGACACATCGCGGGCATCACGAAGTGAATAAGCGCATCAAAGAATAGAACAATGTTCCCAGTTATTATGGCGTCTATCAGCACGAAGTTGGTAATCGGCGTATGATCGATTATGGTAAAGGAATACCTGCCGCCTTCGGGAAGGTATGGTAGGCCCCATACGAAGAACTGGAAATAAAGCAGATACTTCAGCATAAGGGCAAACCAGAATATCGGCATCGATACACCTGCCAAAGCGATCACTCGAGTGACGTGATCAGTAAGCTTGTCTTTCTTAGTGGCTGAGATGATCCCTAGCGGGATACCGATTGTGACGGCAATGACCATCGCAACCAGTGATAGTTCGATAGTAGCTGGGAAGTACCTCTGGATTGTTGGTATGACTTCCATTCTCGAGGTACGAGAGTATCCCCAATCCCCTGCAAACAGGTCTCTCAGATAGTAGAAGAACTGAATGTAGACGGGTTGGTCAAGTCCATGGTCTCTCATGATTCCTGGAATTGCTTGAGGAGGAGTCCTCTCTGTGACATACAGTGCAACCGGATTGCCGACCACGTAGGCCAGTACGAATGTGATTGCGAGCACTCCAATAATGACAGGAATCGATAGGAAGACCCTTCTCAATACATAGTCTCTCAGTCTCATTATCGACCACTTCACGTGCACAGACTTTTCGATATAACAGATAGTGCCAACCTGATATCAGAGGGCGCATCAAGTCGAGGGCCATTTAAGGCTTTGGTTCAAAGAAATAATCCTGCACGCCGTTTCGCGTGCCGGTAGGCATCTCAACGAAACCGTGAAGTCGTGGGAAGTCTCCCAGACGAGAGATGGATCCCGAGCTGCACAACGGACAGGAGAGGGAGAGTGTGTACCACTCTACACATGGAAATGCCGCAGCAATTGGCAATCGATTCCCACAAGAACCAGAGGACTTGACACCTGCTAAATCCACATTTCTACTTGCTTGTGTCTTTGAGCACACGAGTTCGTTGATTAGACGTTTTTCCTCACGCTAGATTCCAATGTGGCACGCTTCGGCGCTGCCCAGAAAGGAAGTTGTCTTTCCTCCTGACAAGACATCTTCATGATAGAAGAAGGAAGTAAATTCCAATGGAAAGAAACCAGATGTACGCGATCATAGTTATCGTGATTGTGATTGCGGGTGCTGGTGTTGCCTTTGTTTTTCTGTTTCAACCCGCCCGAACAGCGGAGGATCAATACATTATAGAAACCATCGGCAACCCTGACAGCATGGACCCGCACGTCAACTACGAGAACTTTGGTGGCGGAATCCAATTCAATGTCTATGAAACCTTGTATACCTACCCGTGGGGGTCGGATAACACAGAACCTACAGTACCACTACTGGCTTCTGCCGCGCCGGTGATGTCGGCTGACGGAATGCAGTACAACATATCTCTGCGTGAAGGCGTCATATTCCATGACGGAACTCCATTCAACGCAAGCTGTGTCAAGTGGAACTTTGAAAGGGCTGTCAAGATGTTTGACACTCACGGTCCTGTATGGATGATCATCGAGCCACTCAAGGGCGGTGAGGTCGTCGAAGCTGAAGCCTATGTCAACGGCACTGGTTCAGCCGAGTTCGAGGCTGCGTTCGATGACTGGCAGGCAAACTCAGGAGCTATTGTTGTTCTGGACACCTACACAATCCAGTTCAACCTAGAATATCCGTTCGCACCATTCATTGCTGCAACAACCTACGAGGTCGGTGCCTTCATGAGCCCATCCTACGTACTCAGCAGCCCCAACAACGACACTGGAGCAATGGACGCCCACTGGGGTGTTGACTACGGTGAGGTTCACACATGGATGGAAACCCACACCTGCGGTACTGGTGCTTACATGCTTGAGGAGTGGAGACCCAACGAGTTCGTCAAGATGGTCATCTTTGAAGACTACTGGAGAGCTGATGCGACAGAGGCTGCAATTGAGCCTCCTGACTATGCTGGTGCTTTCAATGAAGTCTGGATCAAGACCAATGAGGATACTACCGGCCGCCACTTGAACCTTAGAACCGGTCTCGCAGACCAAGTCTATTGGCCAACAACCAACGCTGATGAAATCTGGGACAACGTCACAATGGGTTCAAGCGACCCGAACATCAACGTAGTCACTGGTGGTTTCAGCTACACACTGATGGCATTCACTTTCAAGTTCCTCCCGGTGAACATCACTCGTGGTGGAGTCATGACAGAAGTCACAAGTCCATTCATCTACCGTGAACTCAGGAAGTGCTTTGCCTACTCCTTCGACTACGAGGCAGCTATCAACGCCATCGTCAGAGGTTGGGGCTTCCAGGCTAAGGGCTTCATCCCGCAGGGAATGATCGGTCAAGACTCTTCATATTGGCTTGAAGAGTACGATATTGATGCCGCTGTTGCATGGTGGAACCAAGCCATGAACCAGCCAGGATTCGTAGCTACGATCAATGCCATGCAGGGCTACATTGACCTGTTCTACAACTCAGGCAACGTTGTTCGTCAACAGGGCTCTCTACTGATGAAAGACGGCTTCACGGCTGTCATGAATCATGCCAGCACCAACTTGACAGGTATTGATCCTGTCCCAGAGGTTAGGGTCAACGCCCTTGAGTGGGCCAACATGCTGGAGAGAATGGACAACGGTGAGCTACCAGTATGGCTCATTGGTTGGGCCCCAGACTACGCAGACCCACACAACTACGCATGGCCATTCGTGCACTCAGATGGTACATTCATGATTGCTAGCGGCTATGGCAATGACACTGTTGACCAGTGGATTGTCAATGCTAGCAAGTCCACCAACACCGCGGAGAGGTTGGACCTCTATGGCAAGATCCAGGCACAGGTTGCCTACGATCAGCCAAGTATCTACATGTACCAACCCAAGCAGTTCACAGTGCGCAGAGCATGGTTGAAGGGCAGCGGTCTTGATTGGAGCCCAATGCACGGGGTATACTACTACCACATCTACAAGGACTACGGGACCTAGTAGTAGTTTGATAGAATCCAAAACAGTGAGAGTGCAGAGGGTCATCACCCTCTGCCTCCTAATTTCTTTTGAAGCAAGGACAGCGGTAATTCCATTACACTAGATTTCTGATAGCTTTTGGATCGTGTTCCATACCTCCTTCAGAACACTGAGAGCGCGCAATGTGTATTTCCATGCACTTAGCTCCAGAGAGCCAGACAGCAGCTTGAATTCACCAGAAATAGAGATTCCGGGCCGCCGCGCGACACTATTTCTAGTTTGTTGTGTACGTGGTCACACTTCCCCCATTACCCACAAGCTATATTAGCCAATGTCCTCCCCATTTGGTTCCAATGTGGGACCACTTCGGTGGACCCCAGGCAAGAAGATGTCTTGTCACTTCTTGCAAGAAGGAGGAAAATATTTCCAATGGAAAGAAACCAGATGTACGCGATCATAGTTATCGTGATTGTGGTTGCGGGTGCTGGTGTTGCTTTTGTCTTTCTATCACAACCCCAGAGGGTTCCGATAGAACAGTTCATTGTTGAAACAATAGGCAACCCCGATAGCATGGACCCGCACGTCAACTACGAAAGCTTTGGATCCGGACTACATTTCAACATCTACGAGACACTGTATACATATCCGTGGGGTTCGGATAACACAGAACCTACAGTACCACTACTGGCTTCTGCCGCAGCGGTGATATCGGCTGACGGTATGCAGTACAACGTTACACTGCGCGAAGACGTCACGTTCCATGACGGAACTCCGTTCAACGCGAGCTGTGTGAAGTGGAACTTTGAAAGAGCAATAAAGCAGTTTGA
>JBHLOD010000109.1:0-5596 GCA_048940825.1 Promethearchaeota archaeon
GCCACTTCTCTGCTTCCGTACAAACCAATCTCCTCAGCATTCCAGAATCCGAAGTATATGTCGAGGGGCCATTCGTACTGTGACATGACTCTCGCTATTTCCAATGCAGCAGCCACTCCACTCCCGTCGTCATTTGCCCCTGGACCAGTTGGGACGGAATCGTAGTGTCCCCCTACCATCAACGCAGGGCCTGCGTTCAGATAGCCGGGCAAGCATCCAACTACTGACTTGTACTCACCAATAATCTCAGTGTTTATTCTTCCATCAGAGAGATTGGTGAGTTGGCTCACCAGCCAATCCCTGGTTTTCTCATTTGCGAAGCTGTACATTGTGGGTGAGTTTATCCAACGTGAGCCATTCTGTGTGAGTTTCTTGATGAACCACATGTATGAGTCTTGCGAAACCTCAGAATAGACCTCACCTGACATGTCGACTCCGTATACCCTCTCAGCAGCGCCATGCAGCGTCTTACTCAAGGCCAATTCCTTGGTCGAAGTCCTTTGTTGGGTCTGAGCGCCCATTGTCAGCAGAAGGCCAAGAACAAGAATGAGCGCCCACGTTCGTTTCATACTCCGCTATCAGTCTTGTTGCCACAAGAAGGTTACTCTCAGTGCGTTTACGCATTTTGGACTACCACCCAAATCATAATACGAGGTTGTTATCAGGACTCCCTCTGGGTGGTTGAAGAAGAGCGTGGTTCTCTCTATATCAATAATCCCTTCTTTGACAATGCTTGCTGGTTTGCCATCATTTCATCTTGCGTCTTGTCTATCTCGATTTGCGAGAGCGCGCATGCGATGTTGTTGTTAGTTCTCCCAGTATAGATATCATGTTCAATCCTTTGGATAGGATGTCCGTATAGGTTACTATGCCTACTAGTTTCTTCTTCTTCACGACTGGTATCTTCCTGACCCGCTTCTCTGCCATGATTTTTACTGCCTCAGCCACGCTCGCGGACTCGTGTATTGTTATCACGGGGTGGGTCATGATCTGCCTCGCTGCAATGGTTTCCGGGGATAGGCAAGGCTCAACCACCCTCCTGAGGACGTCGCGCTCGGATATCACACCGACCGGCTTGTTGTCTTGCACGACAATTATCGAGCCTATGTCGAACTTATTCATGGCGGCAACGACCTCTTTAACGTTGGAGTCTGGTCCTGTCACCTTAACACCCTTTGTCATGACGTCTTTGACAAGGAGCGTATCAGCCATCGTGTACTTTCAATCCTTGCCAGCGCGTGCATGTTCTTGGTTCCACATACTCACATCCTACTAATCGATATGTTCCTACGTCATGGAGCAACAAGCCATCCTCGGCTCTCTGCCTTTCTTCTTTAAGGTGTTGCTCCACGTCTACTTTGACCCTTTTTGATGGTCAAATCCAAATGGATACCTACCACGTTGGAATTCAGCTTTGGGACACTCAGGATAGTCATCCCACAGCAAGCAGCTCTTGAGTTCCTTGACTTTATCTCATTTCACCACGGCACACCCGGTTTCCATCAGTCAACCATATCCTGGTCGCCCGCAGGAACATCTACTACAAGAAAGGCAAGAAGGTGTGGAACTAGAATGAAGATGGTTCGGTGCCGGAGTCGTGGGGATAATGCAAAGGCTCTTGTATTGCTACGACTTGTGGAGTTGGCCCAATGGTGAGATACCGCGTGATGATTATTGTTTGGGATAATCTTGAATAGTCCGAGGTTACTTGCCTGAATTGACCCGCACTGGCGCACAAGAGGTGCTCATGATGCCGCTGAAAGAGTTTGAAAGTGTACTGGAAATCAAGGACCCGCTTCATGGTTACATACCCCTATCTGCGATAGAGAAGTCCTTGATTGATCTTCGAGCGGCACAACGACTCCGGCAGATACGCTCTCCTGCCGGCGCCTATCTCGTCTATCTTGGTGCGGACACTTCCTTGATGGGTAAAATGCTCGGATTCCTCCATGTAACGCATATACTCATGGACGACTTGGAGGCTGACCCAGATGACATTCAACGCGCAAGACTCACGACTCTATTCCTGTCACTGACATCAGGACCTTGGGCAAATATCACAAGGGAATACCTATCCGTCCGTGGCTTATCCCGTTTGAAACTTGCGGAACTAATAGCAAAGAAGTCCTCAGCCGGAGATGTGCTACAGGACTCCGGCTACTCACGTGATGAGATTGTCAATTCACTCAAGCGTGGTGTGTCAGTGAAGGGTGTACGGTTCAATCTCGAGAGCGCACCAATCAACCCCGAACTTGTGGACAACCTAGAGCGGGACTCCTACTTCACAGGCGTAGAATATGCCCAGCTTGAGTTTCGTCGACTCTTTCAGTCGACTCGTGTAGCAAAGAACAAGATTGCCGTAGAGCGAGGTTCTCTTTTCACCTTTGAGTCATACTTGTCTGCCGGCGCGAACATGTTTGACGCCGTATACTATCACAAGACAGTAAGAGCCGCTGAACTCATGCTTTTGAGGACACTCGATGAGGCGGGATCCCAGCTCATGCAGTTTCCCAGAGATACCGTGGATGAGTTTCTCACTTTGGACGACATGACATTCATGGACCAACTGTTGCATTGTGAGGATGACGCGACGGACGAGATGCGGAGGGCTCATCGGGAGTACACAGACTACCATAATAGGTATCTAATCAAGATGGCTGCTGAGAGGGCAATATCCGATGTTAGCTTCCTGACATCCATCACAACCCCAGACGGTCTCTACAAGGTCGAGGAGGAGATTGCAGAGGATGCTGGGATCGACCCAAGCAATGTGTACGTGGATTACCCCAACAGGGATTCCGTCAGCTTCTATCCGGGAATGCTCTCTTTAGATGACCTAGTTTTCTTCGAGCGTGGATCAGAGGGATACGAGTTCTGGCCTGTAGAAGATATCAGCCTATTAGCTCGAAGCTTTGCAAGACAGATGAAACTCATTCGTGTCTATACAACCCGAGGATACAGAGCCAAGGTGAGAAAGTGCGCAGAGCGTCTTCTTGAGAGCGTTGATACTCCAGGAAGTAGAGCCTAAGGTCGTGTCTTCGTTCATGACAGGATCTTCAACCTCGGTGGGCTGAAAAGAGTAATATAAGGCAAGAAAGTAGGTTCCATTGGGTTTTGACTTTGAATGAGGTCATAGCTGAAGGTGCAATTAGTGATTTGACGAGCGACCCGAACTTCATTCTCATTGTAGTGGGTGCGCTCTGTTGGTTGCTGGGATTCTATACGGGTCCCATCGGACCTCTGTTTGCCACTGGGGGCTTTCTGCTCACCTGTCTGGCAACTGCTGCTACAGCGCTCAAGCGACCCATGACGAACGCTTGGCCCGGCCTGATTCTTGGCGCAGCACTCTACCTAGTTGGAAACTCCATCTGGTGGATTCCTTTGGTTGGACTGCTATCTCCCTTCTTTATTGTTTCCGGGGGGGTCCTAATCTTGTTCTTTGCTGTGCCGCTGGCAATTCAGCAAGGCGGCGTATCTCTTCTCCAGTCGTTTCAGAAGCTGTGGCAGGCGAGGACGCAGAAACCTAAGGAGGGAATCTCCGAGGAACCTGAAGAAGAACAAGAATCTGAAGACCAATAGGCACGCTCTGTCGGCAAACTCCAAGCGGCCACTGTCGCAAGTAGTTTCGAAATACCTTTTAGAGGGATAGCAGGATGACTTCTAGGTTCACCACCGGCGCGCCGTAGGAGAGGGAGCTTAATGTTTACGTGCAGAAAGTGCAGAGAACCTTTCTATGTTCAAGAGGCTGAGGAGCGTTGGAGCAATCTTCGTCTATACGTGCAATGTATGAATGGCCATAAGGGCAAGAGAGAGATTCCTCTAATGCAGGCGAAGAACTCAGCCCCTGAGCTTTTCAGAGGATTGTTCACTTGTATTGAATGCGGCTTGACTATGGGGCTTGTGAGCACTGATGTTCACAAGAATCGCATGGAGTATGTCTTCCTATGCCCCATTCATGGCCCACAGGAAAGGCGCATTCCTCCACAGTATCACTCTGCCGTAAGTGAGATGGACACTGAGGAGGAAACTGCAAAATCCGTAAGGGCCGCCATGAACTGTCCCAGGTGCGGAGAAGGATTAGTAGTAGATGAGATTGAGGATAGAGCTGGAGTCCTGATTCTGAAATCAAGATGCCCAAGGGGCCACAAGACCACGCGATTCGTTCCCAGAGAAACGCAGGAGGGCATAACGAACACTGTGATGAAGAGGTTCCTGAGCTGTGATTCCTGTGGCTTGCCTGTCAACATTGACGAGCGTTCCATAAAGGGGGACAAGCTCAGACTTCAAGTGTCTTGTCCAGTCCATGGATCTAGCAAGAAGGAGATACCTGCACAGTTCGCAGGCGTTCTGGATGCCGTTTCCCAATCAGTATCAGAAGGAGCTATGATACAGTCTGTCTTGAAATGTAAGGACTGCGGGAATCCTCTCTCGATTCGTAGCATTGAGGAAGCTCGTGAGGACTACAAGCTTAAGACGAGGTGTTCAAGCGGACACTCCTACGAGTTGATTCAGCATCTGGATTGGAGCCCTGATGTCACCGATGAGATTGCGAAGGCTGTTTTCAAGTGCACCGAGTGTGACCTCTTGGGTGAGATCGTGAGCCGAAAGGTTGACAGCAAAGGCGCTGAGATAGAGATAGTCTGTCCTGTTCACCAAGTAACTCGCAAGGGACTTACAGTGGATTCATACAAGCGCATCGAAGAACGAGAAGATGAAGTGGATCGTATTCCGTCTATTGAAGAGAGCCTCAAATGCGTCAAGTGTGGCACCCCCATCGTGATCCGAGATTCCGGATTCGGCAAGGGTGTGATTGAAGCCAAAGTAGAATGCGAGAAGGGCCATGGGGACAACCGCTACTATGCCGAGGCTTTCGCCCCTGAGGTTCTGGAAACGGTCTATAATCGGATGTTTGAGTGTCACAAGTGCCATCAGCGGATGGACTTCGTGAGCTTTGAGGAAGACAATGAGAAGGGTCGAGTCACGGCCTCCTGCGAGAAGCATGGTGAAAGGCGTTTCGAAGTGCCTCCCACGCACGGACTGCTTGTGAGAGATGCATTTGCCGCCTCACTGACTCTTCCGCAGGTCGAGGCTCTGACCCAGTCTACACTTACAAGTGAGGATTCGTGCAAGCTCCAGTTTGACTCGAGTCTAGATGCCGAAGAGATGCTCAACATCACAAAGAGTGTGATTGAGCAACATGACGTCAGATTCATTGATGACACCGAATCAAAGGGTATCAATCAGGCATGGTACTATGGAAAGGCATTACAGGGCAGTCAGTTTGTTGTGATAGGTTCAGTGTCAGGGGATATGAGGGAGATTGAAATCAACGGATTCTCTAACAACGAGAAGAACCTATCCTCTCTCATGGCACACATTCGGGAGAATCTCAGAGAAGTATTGCTCAGAGTGCATGAAGATGCTGACGATGTTCAACCTCTCATTGTCCAGTGTGTCCACTGCGGCGCAGCCCTGTCGAAAAGGGGTCTTCCAGGTGAAACCACAAAGTGTGGTCACTGTGGAGTACCATTGCACTGGTAGCTGTCTATTTGGAGCCTGTCCACTCAATAGATGGCCTCTCAGCGGCACCAATGTG
>JBHLOD010000110.1:0-5568 GCA_048940825.1 Promethearchaeota archaeon
CCGTCGCTTCAAGCGTGTTAGAACGCACTGGGAGGTTCCTGAAAGCACTACTCGCAGAGTCCTACGAGATGGCGGCCTCGCAAATCTACTCTGATATTGAGCCTCCACTGAGTCTGAAGCAACTCTCGACACTGCTCTTCGAGAATGTCGGGATGACCGAGGCCAGCAAAAGGGTCTTTGCACTACTCTTCGCCTCGAGCCCTCCAACCTATGAATCCATTGGAGGATTGACGACTGGGATACAAGCAATAGCATCACAAACTCAGGTTCGAAGACTATTGTCGTTCATACGCAGGGTGCTCCCTCCAACTCTCAGAGGGAGGTGGTCCTCGAGGAGAACAGTCAATGGGGTTCGAGTGTTTACTCCTCGTCTGTGGCGACTCGACGTTGGAGTTCAGAAGCGCCAGGAGATTGAAACTATCTGTGTGCACCGCCGTGACAACTCAGGCTTCAGAGAGGTTTCATTGGGCGCCTTGACAGATCAGGACACGGCAGCACTTCCTGATGTGCCGATAGCGTTGGCATCAGAGGATTTCTGGATTGAAACGGGAAATCCATCTGACCTGAGGCTTCCAATCCTCAAGTCGGCCATCACCTATCAGATGCTCACCCCTGAGGTAGCTCAGCGCTCGATAGATGCAGGCACAAGGCACGTCCTGACCAAGATTGAGAGTCTAAAGGAGAGCTTCGGGCTAGACGACTCCGCTCTTGCTCGTGGTCATCTACTTGATGCTGACGCGCTTGGACGACCGCTCAGCGCAACACGTCTCGCACGCTCTAATGCTCGCGCGGAGTGGAGGACCAAGATAGGTGTCAAGGAAATCAAGATGTCGTGGAATCGAATCCTTGAGCCCGCATTGAAGGAGTTCATGGAACTCACTCAGCTGAAGACTGAAACAGAACGTGATTGGGGTCCAGATAGCCGCGTATACAAGTTCAACACGAAAGTTCTCAGGGCACTCAAGAAACTGGACACCGGTAAAACCGGATCACTTGGACCCACCCTTGAGGAGATTGCCACTGAAGCCTCTGTTGAACGTCATATTGCAGCTGAGGCCCTGGAAAAGATGAAAGACAGCAGGGTCTTGTACGAACCTCGTCATGGTCACTACAGACTAGTCTAGAGGAACATGGTCTAGCCGAAGGCTTTCCAGAACTCATCTGGTTCGCTCCCGTCCTCGATGAGCTCTATCTCTTGGACTCCAACACGCTCAGCGTCGTATCTGCGTGCGAGCATAGTTCCATCGAACTTCTCCCGGGCGCTGGCATCTCTGCCTCTCCAGACGAAGATATCATCCCATGCGTCCACTAGATAGACGTCATCACTCCTGAGAGAACTTCGCGAGAGAGGTACTTCCGCGAAGAAAGTGTCGTCGCCCTCGTGATGTACTCTCCAAAGCTTGTATTCTCGCCTCTCCAGCTGAACCCTTCTTAGGATTCCTTCAGTGTCTTCATCAGTCAGCTGAAAGTCATCAAAGAGGGCTCGGAACTCCTCAGGTTCATTTCCACCTTCGATGCGGTCGATGTCTGCGTGACCTTTTCTCTCAGTATCTTTGAAGACTGCTGATGCTGCTGTCAGGAACTTCTCATCCACTGTAGACTTGGGGCCAATCCACAAGTAGATCTTCGGGCCTGCATCAACTAGGTAACAGTCACCTCTTCCAAAAGCACCTGGGTCAGACATTCTCACCAGGCGACCTTTTTGGATATGAAAAACTGTTGGCTCGGTCATGAAGATGCATCTGCATCCATGTGGCCTTAAGTCATCCCTGTATCAACTCGATATGCCTGTGTGTCGAAGACATGTTGGGAGGCGATTCTTTGTCGACGCTTATATCGGTGATTGCTCCAGATAGTCACATACATGAATCGTAAATGAACAGGGTGTTCAACAGTGCCTGAACTGCCGGAGCTTGAGGTACTTGCTCACAGATTGAGAGAACGCCTCATCGGCCAATCAGTTCGCAGTGTGAAGGTCTACGATCACGTGGTTATCCACGGTCGACCTGTCGATTCTTTTGAGTCTACATCGGTGGGGGAAGCGTTTCAGTCATTCAGGCCTGATGGCAAATTCATCATAATGGAACTCGAGAATCATGACCTAGTTGTCAATCCAATGCTGACAGGAAGGTTTCGAGTTACAGAAACACCTCGAAACCCCATCAAATCTGACATGTTCTCAGTAGAAACAGACAGTTCCACACTATGGTACTACGACCGAAAGAGGATGGGCCGGGTCTATCTTGTTCCGAAAGGCGACTACTCTGGGGTTGCGGGCTTTGCTGACAGAGGTCCTTCACCATTGGACCCGGAGTTTACTCTTGATGTGTTCAAGAAGATAGTTCGGCGCCGCAGAGGACAGATAAAGAACGTCCTCCGCAACCAGAGATTTGTCAAGGGTATTGGAAATGCCTATGCTGATGAGATTCTGCTATACGCGGGCATTCTGCCATTCAGAACGCGCAGTTCACTGTCCGATGACGAATTGGAACGCCTCTATCACTCAATGAGGAAGGTTCTTCTGAGAGTTCTTGAAATTCTATCCGATCGCGACCTGAGCCAACTCGGAAGTGAGAGAAGGACGTTCTTGATGATTCACGGCAAGGGTGGGGGGATTTGTCCTCTCTGTGGCGGCCGCATTTCTGAGGTTACAGCCAACCGCTTCAAGACTAACTACTGCCAGACCTGTCAGAAGTAGACGCAATACTAATCTGTGAGGGATACTGCCGTTCGTTCGCCACCTGGAGCGGATAGAATATGGATAAGTGGGAAGAGAGCTTTCTTCGAGAGATAGTGGAACTTGACACAAATAGCGACGAGAAGAAGAACTACGCTGAGTGTGCAGAAATCATCAAGAGATACTGTGAAGAGGCTGGTCTAAATGTCGAAGTCATTGATTCGAGGCATGACGACAAGCCTCAGCCTAATATCGTGGCAACAATGGATGTTGGTGCCAAGGAAACGATTCTACTGTGCACACACTATGATGTGGTTCCTGCAGGTGATATAGATTCTTGGAAGAAGCCTCCTTTCAAGTTGACAATCGAGGGAGGGAAGGCATTCGGTCGTGGTGCTTCGGACAATAAGGGAAACATTGTCGCTTGTGTGAGTGCGGCCAAGGAGCTTGTCAAGAAGAAGAGCTCCAAGGTCAATTGGAAACTTCTCATATCACCCAATGAGGAGATTGGGGGCGAGTGGGGAATCGACTATCTGATTAACGGGCCACCAAAGGTCAGAGGGGACTTTGCAATTGTCGTTGACTCTGGACCCGAATATGTAAGCATTGGTGCAAGTGGCGTTGTTAGTGGGACTATCACTGTCCACGGAAAACAGGGCCACGCAGGTTATCCCTTTGCATATGCCAATGCAATCCATCTATCAATTCCTCTAATGACAGTGATGCTTGACTATGTTGACATCAGGCGCAAAGTCGAATCAGCACTACCGGCTCCACCAGGATCCCCACATCTAACCCTCTGGGGTCGTTTCTCGATGACCATGTTTCAAGCTGGAAGTAAGTCGAACGTCATTCCGGGAAAGGCTGAGATTACGTTTGATTGTAGGCTAATCCCGGAAGAGACGCCCAAGGACATCGCCAAGGAGATCGAGAGTTTTCTTGAGAGTGCCAAAGAAGAAACCGGTGTGGAAGCTAGCATCGAGTTCAAGATGGAAGTCGATGGATGGAGCTCAGATCCAGAGGCCAAGTTTGTCAAGACATTTCACGCAGCAGTTCAGGAGGTAGTGAATCCGGAGATGCCTATTGCAGCTGATTTGGGAGGGAACGATGGCCACTTCTTCACCGAGGTGGGAATACCGACGGCATGCTATGGTACACTGCGTGAAGACAATAGCTACCATGGACTGGATGAGTTCATGCATCTTGATGACTTCGAGAAGGTCAAGAACGCCTTGATCTCATTTGCAGAGAGGTGCGAATAGGTGCCCGACATACACGACCTTGAGATTGGGGCTCCTGGCCCTTTTCTTCCACCTTACGAGAATGTGGTCAGGAATGCAAAGACAATTGACTCCCTGGGATATGACAGCATGGCATTCCCAGACCACTTCGCGGGGTTCATCCCTGAGAGTGTTTGGACTCAAGATGTAACTCCACTGTCTTTCCTGCAGCAATCCCCCCATACCTACTACGAGCTTGCCAGCATAATGGCCGCATGCGCTTCCGTGACTGAAAAAGTCAAGCTCCTATCTGCAGTGACTGAGCCTATCCGAAGACATCCTGTCCTACTAGCTCAGACTTTTTTGACTCTTGACCATATTAGCAGCGGAAGGGCAATCTTGGGAATCGGCGCAGGAGAGATTGAGAACATCGAACCGTACGGTCTGAACTACTCTGGACAGGTTGGAAAACTCAGAGAAGCGTTGGAGATAATCCACCTAGTTTGGAAGACCCACGAGCCATTCAACTATGATGGTAAGTTCTGGAAACTGAAAGATGCCGTCATGTCATTAAGGCCATTGAATCCAGAAAGACCACCACCTATTTGGATTGCGGCCATGGGCCCTAAGATGCTGAAGATCACAGCCGAGTTTGGAGATGGATGGATTCCGACACACCTACCTCCAAGTATCTACGGCGATCGCCTAGAAACAATCGAAAAACATAGGCAGAAGCTAGGCAAGACTGGTCCGTTTACGGCTGCTCTTTGGAACTGGTGTATTCTGGACGAAGACGAATCCGTCTGTGACGAGCTGAAGAAGAGCACGCTAGCAAAGGCTTTTGCACTGTTACAACCATCCGAAGGGTGGGAAAGGCTTGGATACGAACATCCCTTTGGGAAGGACTTCTACTCACTGACCGACTACGTGCCAATGCGTTATAATCGTGAAACCACTTTGAAAGCCATAGAGCAGGTTCCCAAAGAAGTTGTTGACGAATTCTACATTTCTGGCGACTCTGAAGCAATCATCAAGATGCTTGAGGAATACTGTAGATTCGGCCTTAAGCACATGATTCTCTGGAACGTGACGGGAATGTTTGACTTGGAGCGTGTCAAAAGCTCCTACAAAGTCGTGAAGGAGGTTCTCGACTATGTCAAGGGATAAGCTGACTCTAGTAACTCAGAACGAGCATAAAATCGAAGAACTGACTCCAATCTTTGAGGAGTTTGACGTTCAGTTCGAAACGTCCGGACTTGAGAAGTACGAAGTTAGAGCACCCAGTGTTGGCATGGTCGCCATGGAAGCAGCAAAACACGCCTACAAGGTTCTGAAACGACCGGTCGTTGTTGACGACACAGGGCTCTATATTGAATCGTTGAATGACTTCCCAGGACCCTATGCGGCCTATGTCCTCGAAACTATAGGGATGGAAGGGGTCTTACGACTTATGGAGGGCGAGGAGGACCGAGATGCTCGTTTCGATACTGGAGTAGGCTACGCTGATGGCTGGGTGTTTCGCTATTTTGTGGGCACATTGTATGGAGACATTGCCAGAGCTCCAAGCGGAGAGGGCGGATTTGGCTATGATCCAATTTTCATTCCAGATGGAGAATCTCGCACCTATGCAGAACTGCCACTTGATGAGAAGGTGAAGATCTCGCATCGCTC
>JBHLOD010000111.1:0-5521 GCA_048940825.1 Promethearchaeota archaeon
CTTGAGTTCGCGCTCAGGAAACTCGCTCAGAAGGTTCCAGCCTAGGTCAAGTGTGTATTCGAAGGAGCGATCCTCGAACTCGTCTTGGCTGATGAACTCCTGCTCGAAGCGGTCTGCGAATCTGAGATACTTCTGGTCCCGATCTGTAAGAGCTTCGGACCCAACTACGGCAACTAGGTCCCTCAAGTCAATCCCCTCTGAGTATCCGTAGTACAGCTGTGCTTGGACTTCCTTGTGGTCAAACCGGGTCATTCCCTCACCGATGCCTTCCTTCATGAGCCTGCTCAAGGACGGACCAGGATCAATTGGAGGGTACACACCTCTCCTGTGGAGCCCTCTGCTCAATGGAAGTTGGCCCTCCGTGATATAGCCAGTCAAGTCAGGAATGGGATGGGTCATGTCATCCTGTGGCATGGAGAGAATCGGCATCTGTGTGATTGTACCATTCCTGCCGTTGATTCTCCCTGCCCGTTCATAAATGAGACTCAGGTCAGTGTACAGGTAGCCTGGATAGCCACGGCGACCAGGAACTTCCGATCTTGCTGCACTTATTTCTCGAAGAGCCTCTGCATAGTTCGTCATGTCCGTCAGTACCACAAGAACATGCATTTCAGATTCATAGGCCAAGTACTCCGCTGCTGTAAGCGCGGCTCTCGGTGTGATTATTCGTTCAATTGCGGGGTCATTGGCCAAGTTCAAGAACATCGTTGTGTGTTCCAGAGCGCCTGTTTCTTCGAAGGACTTCATGAAGTACTGGGCCTCTGTGGCAGTAATGCCCATGGCTGCAAATACGATGGCAAAGTCACCCTCTTCGCCTGGAATCTTTGACTGCCTCACGACTTGGGCTGCAATCCGGTTGTGAGGAAGGCCAGACCCTGAGAAGATTGGAAGCTTCTGTCCTCGTACAAGTGTGTTCAAGCCATCAATCACAGAGAGACCCGTCTGGATGGGCTGACGGGGGTACTGTCGAGCGTAGGGATTGATTGGAGATCCGTAGATGTCCCAGTGGTCCTCAGCAGTAAGCGCAGGACCGGTATCTAGGGGGTTGCCCGAACCATCGAGAACACGTCCTAGGATTTCGCTGGAAACCGGTAGTCTGAGCGTGTCGCCAGTGAATCTCACTGCAGTAACATCCGTGTCAAGACCCCTGGTTCCTTCAAAGACTTGGATTACGGCTCTGCCGCGCCCTGTTTCTAGAACGGTTCCTGTCAGGAGTTCGCCGTTTGGAGCACGAATCTTGACAACCTCGTTGTAGCCAACATCGTGAGTACTCTCCACCACAAGTAGGGGACCACTAACATCAGATACTGTTCGATAGGCAATTGAGGATTTGGACATCGTGATAGCCGCCTGAAGTCGTCTTGTCGAGTCTGTTCGCCTCGGTAAACTCATGCTAGTTTTAAGACTTCCCGTCTGGAGAGGGATTCAGAGCCAGGCGGTCACATGAAAGAACCCCAAGATGGGGGTAAGGAGTATTGCTCTAACAATAAGCGACTGTCCTTTTGATTTCAAGTCGCCAGCCAGGGGAGTGAAATACAAGATTGCTCCGGCAAGGATAGCAATGGCGACTATGATGTCGCCTATGGTGACAAGAGTGTGGATAAGTTCCGCATCTGTCATGCCAAAGAAATCTAACCACGCAACTTTGGCACCCTCAAGTGTGAGTGGATCTGCACCAACTATGTCAACGAAGTAGTCGAGGAGTGGAGGGCCGCCTATGTACAGAACTACTCCGGCAACAACCAAGCCCTTTGCCAGACCATCGCTGACCCCGGTGACATAAATCATGAATCCTACAAGAACAAACACTAGATACCCGCGAAGCACAAACGCCAGCGCTAGATTCAGAATAAGGTCTGGGAGCTCGAACAAAGGTCCAAAGGAAGGAAACTCGAAGGGATTCTGCAAAATGAGAAGACCTACTGTCAGACCCACTAACTCCATATCAGGTTGTCATTGCAGTCCAATTTAACCACCACTCAGCCGAGTTCACGCTTCAGAGTCGAGAAGTCCTTTCTCATTGTTTCTCTGAGTTTTGGAAATCTGAGTGCTGCGGCGGGATGGTATGTAACAAAGAACTTGCGGCCCTCAACCTCATAGATTCGTCCATGCGCCTCTGATATCTTCCAGCGGCCAATGACTGAGGACACTGCTACTCCACCAAGAAGAACGATGACTCGCGGTCTGATTATGTCGATCTGGCGGTGTAGATAGGCCACACAGGCTTCAATCTCGTTCTTCCTTGGAGCACGATTGCCTGGGGGTCTTGATTTCAGGACTGAAGTTGTGAATACCTCATCCCTTGAGAGTCCAATCTCAGCAATCATGTCTGTAAGCAGACTCCCAGAACGTCCAACAAAGGGCCTTCCGGATTCATCCTCCTTGACACCTGGTGCCTCACCAACAAACATGACTCGAGCATCGATTGAGCCTTCTCCCGGTACAGCATTTCTGCGTGAAACATGGAGGGGACATCTTCTGCAGTCCAGAATCTCTTGGTGAACAATCGCCAATTCCCGGTCGCGGTTCATCTCATGATTCTAGAGAAACGGGAGCCGATAAACACCACTATTCATGATAGATCCAAGGAGGTGTGGACTGTGCTATTCAGTGATTCCAGGTGCGACCATACCAGATGCAGACAGCTCTTGATAGAGTGACTTGAATTCCGAGTCCATCTTCTTCTCAATGGTGTTCATCGTCGACTCATAGCTGTCCCAAGGAGTGAGTTTCATCCGTGCGAGGTTGTCAGAAACACTGAACTCGAGGATTCTTCTGACCTGCACGCCCATGGCCACGGCTTCAGCCATCTTCCTAGCAAACTTGATAATCAGTCGGAGCATTCTGTAGGTCTTTCCAATTGGACAGAATGTGTCAATCTCATGGAGGGCACTCTGAGTGAGAAAGTCTTCCTTGATCATTCTGGCAGCCTCCAGCGTCGCTCGCTCCGACTCAGGTAGTGCATCTGGACCAACAAGCTGCACAATCTCCCTGAGCTCTTGATCCTTCTGAAGAAGTGCCATGGCCTCCTTTACCAAGCCAGTCCAGTCATCTCCGAGATTCTTGCAGTGCCAAGGTTCCAGGGTGGGACTATATAGAGAGTAGCTCGTTAGTGAGTCGATGGCAGGGAAGAATCTTCGGGCTGCCAAGTCTTTGTCCAGAGCCCAGAAGACCTTCACAATTCTGAGTGTGGCCTGCGTCACGGGCTCAGAGAAGTCACCTCCGGGGGGTGACACTGCGCCACAAAGGGTGATGGACCCAAGTCGCTCATCAGACCCAAGCGTCTTCACACGTCCACCTCTCTCGTAGAATTGAGCCAGCCGAGAGCCCAGATAGGCAGGATATCCTTCCTCTGAGGGCAATTGGCCAAGTCTTCCAGAGATTTCGCGGAGTGCCTCGGCCCATCGAGATGTTGAATCGGCCATCAACGCTACATCGAAACCTTGGTCTCTGAAGTACTCGGCAAGTGTGACAGCAACATAGATAGATGCCTCACGGGCCGCAACTGGCATGTTTGAAGTGTTGGCAATCAAGACCGTACGTTCCATCAAAGGACGACCGCTCTTCGGGTCCTTCAGATGAGGCCACTCCTCCAGTGCCTCGGTCATCTCATTGCCCCGTTCTCCGCAACCAACGTAGACTACGACCTGTGCATCGGCCCACTTGGCAAATTGATGAAGCGTTACCGTCTTGCCTGTTCCGAAACCTCCTGGGATAGCACCAGTGCCGCCTTTGGCCTGCGGCATGAATGTATCGATGACCCTTTGTCCGGTAATAAGAGGCGTATCCATAGGAGCTCGATCCTTGAAGGCACGACCAACTCTGACAGGTGTCCTCTGGAGCATTATGACATCATGTATGTCGCCATGGGCGTCCTTCACCTTGCATATCGTTTCGAGGACTGTATACTCACCCGGGGGCACTACTTCTACAACTTCACCTCTAACTCCGACCGGCATCAGGACTCGTGATGTGATAATACCTGTTTCGGGCACCTCTCCAATGATGTCACCAGGGACAACATTGTCACCCACTTTGATCGTGGGTTTGAATTCCCACTTCTTCTCTTTGTTTATGCCTTCTACAGTAAGACCCCTCGAGATGAAGTCGCCAGACATCTCTCGAAGCTCAGGAAGAGGTCGCTGGATTCCATCATAGATGGAACCTAGAAGTCCAGGGCCTAGCTCGACAGAGAGTGAGTCTCCAGTTGGGACAACAGGTTCTCCGGGTGTAAGGCCGGATGTTTCCTCATAGACCTGTACAGTGCATGTGCCTTCACCGACCTCGATTACTTCTCCAATCAACTGTTGTTTGCCGACACGTACGACCTCATACATTCTAACAGAGGTCAGTCCTCCACATCGGACAACGGGGCCGGCAATGCTCTCTATCCTTCCGGTTTCTTGGGTCATTTTTATACGCTCCATCAAAGTCAAATCAGATGCTTATCTCGATACCAACAGCTTTTCGAATGAGCTCCCTCAGAACAGCATCGTATGCTCCAGTTGTTCCTTCTCGGTCTGGAATGAGCAGAATCACTGGAACTGGAGCCTCAGAGAGTTCGAGTATGGTGTCTTCCACACTCTTGGCAAGAGGCTCTGTTATGAGAATGAGTCCTGTTTCGGGGTCTCTGAAGTACTTGGTCAGCGAACTATGTGTTTCTTCGGGAGTGTCAGGAACACTACATTCCCTCACACCGACCATCCGGAAACCTGTGACCGTATCTCGGTCGCCGATTACCACAATTCTGTTACCGACCATGTGTTGCTACGCGCCGCTATGGTTTTTGAAAGCTGAAACCACTATTCTGGTTAGAGGCTGCACAAGTGTCCATCAAATTAAGGTTTTCATTCGGCCTACCGCGTCTTGAAGCATCGTTCTTATTCAGTGAACTGAGCGACAATATCTTCTTCATCAACAAGAGTCCAACAGTACAGGCACTTGAGCGTCGGCGGAGTTCGAGAAACTACCTCATACTTGGCTTTGATAGGTTCTCTCTCTTTATTCGTCACACATCGTTGGTTTGGACAGACAATCACGTTGGTGATTGTGTCTGGGAGTTCTACTCTAGTTTTCTTCGTGACCTTGCCTGATTCAATGATGTTCAGTGTGGCATCTGGTGCCACTAATGCAATCCGGGCAACTTCATGGTCATCGAGAGAACGATGTTCGAGCTTCACGATATCCTTACGGCCAATCTTCGAGCTCGAGATGTTCATTGCCAAGGTGATCACATTGTCTTCTCTCCCCGTGATTCCTAGGATTTGAAGGACCTCCAATGCGTGCCCAGCTCTGATGTGGTCGATGACTGTTCCATCTGATATTTTCACAATTCGGATACCGTCGTACTTCTCGCGCTCGCTCATCTATATCATCTGGGAGTAGTGTGTCTGACCGTTCCGTTTTATTCCTTCCCGTTGATTTGACGTCTTTCGACCGTATCAAGAGGCGAAGGTTGATATGGAGAACATCCAGACGGCACCACGCAAGACGGTGAAGTGATTTGGTTCTGGAAGGTCTC